>CAZNNJ010000607.1:0-4089 GCA_964574305.1 uncultured Rhodospirillales bacterium
GCGCTGTTGGCGATGATCAGCACCAGGACGGCGGAGACGGCAAGGAATATGAAGGTGCGGCTGAAGGCCATCGTCATTGCCCCTTCGCGGCAGGCGCCGGCGGGTTCAGCGCCGGGAGCGGCAGGTACGGCACGACACCGTTCTTCCCGTCGGCGTTGGGATCGATCACGACCTTGCGGGAATTCTGCAGGATCGCCTCCATCGTCTCGATATAAAGGCGCCGGGCGGTCACGTCGCGTGCCTGCTTGTAGGCGTCCAGCACCGAGATGAACTGCTTTGCCTCGCCGGTCGCCTTGGCGATCGTTGCATCCTTATAGGCATTGGCGTCCTGCACGATTTTCTGCGCATCGCCGCGTGCACGGGGCAGGATGTCGTTGCGGTACCGCTCGGCCTCGTTGCGCGCCTGTTCCAGCTCGGCGCGGGCGCGCTGAACATCGTGGAACGCATCGACCACGGGGGTTGGGGGATCGACCCGCTGGAGCTGGATCGCGGCGATCTGGATACCCGATTCGTAACGGTCCAGCGTGTTCTGCAGGATCGCAGCCGACGAGATTTCGATCTCACCGCGCCCTTCGTTGAGCGCCCTTTGGACATCGGTCTGGCCGATCACCTCACGCATCGCGCTCTCCGCCGCGCGCTGCAGCACGTCGTCGGGATCGGCGACCTTGAAGACGAAGTTCACCGGATCGCGCACCTGCCAGACGACGACGAAGCCGAGCTCGACGATGTTGCTGTCGCCGGTCAGCATGGTCCCGGCCTCGGTCGGGCCGCGGCTGTTGAGCGACCCGATTTCCGTCTGATGGCGGCTGGTGACGTCGACGATCGTCACGCTCTCGATCGGCGCCGGCAGGCGGTAATGCAGGCCGAGCGTTTCGGTGCGGGCCAGGGCGCCAAAGCGCTGAACCACCGCGGTCTCGTTAGGGCCGACGGTGTAGATGCCGGTGGCTAGCCAGATAAGAAGGATGATCGCGATCACAACCAGCACGCCGAGGCCGCCGCCTAAGCCCGGAAGCTGGCCCAGCCAGTCCTGGAGCTGGCGCAGCATGGCCTCGAAATCGCTGGGTCCCTTGCCCGAGGTGGGCGCCCCGCGGTCGTTCGATGGAGGCCGGCGCGGCTCTCCCCCACCCGGCGGCGATCCCCAGGGGCCACCACCCTTATCGTTCCACGCCATGACCGACGATCCTCTCGCCCGCACAGGAGCCACTTGTTCTATCGACTGAGGCCCTATATGTGCCGACAGCACCGCATTGGCAATCGGCCAGTGCGTTCGAGAATTCGGAGAGCAGGGATATGGCCGGGGAAAAATCGGTGGACGAGGCAACGGTACGCCAGACGCTCGACGCGATTCCCGCGCCGCGTAGCGGCAAGGGCCTGCTCGCGGCGGGCATGGTGGGCGGGATCACCATCAGCGGCGCCAAGGTGATGGTCGCGCTGGAAGTCGACCCGGCGATGGGCCCGGCACTGGACCGGCTGAAGCAGGAGGTCGAAACCCGCATCGCCGCCATCCCCGGCGTCGAGCAGACCACCGTGGTGATGTCCGGCAAGCGCCAGGCCCCGGGCGCACCGGCGCAGAACGGGCACGGGCATCCCCACCCCCATCCGCAAGGCAGGCCGCAGGTCGCCCAAGGGCCCGGCCAAGGAGGACCGGCCCAGGGTATGTCCCCCGCCAAGGCGCCGCTGCCCGGCGTCCGCCATATCGTCGCCGTCGCCTCCGGCAAGGGCGGCGTCGGTAAATCCACCACCGCGGCCAACCTGGCGCTGGCGCTGAAGGGCATGGGCTATACGGTCGGCGTGCTCGATTCCGATATCTACGGCCCGTCGATGCAGCGCGTGCTGGGCGTCACGGGCAAGCCCGACACCACACCGCAGAAGAAGATGGTGCCCAAGCAGGCGCATGGGCTGAAGGTCATGTCGATGGGCTTCCTGGTACCGGAAGACACGGCGATGATCTGGCGCGGCCCGATGGTGATGGGCGCGATCCAGCAGATGCTGCGGGAGGTCGAATGGGGCGCGCTCGATTTCCTGATCGTCGACATGCCGCCCGGCACCGGCGATGCGCAGCTGACCCTGGCGCAGAGCGTGCCGCTGGCCGGGGCGGTCATCGTCTCGACTCCGCAGGACCTGGCGCTGATCGATGCGGCGCGCGGCGTCACCATGTTCAACAAGGTGGCGGTGCCGGTGCTGGGCATCGTCGAGAACATGAGCACCTTCATCTGCCCGAACTGCCAGCATGAGACGCCGATCTTCGGCCATGGCGGAGCGCGGGCCGAAGCCGGCCGGCTGGGCGTGCGCTTCCTGGGTGAGATCCCGCTCGACATGGCGATCCGGGTGACCTCGGACAGCGGGACCCCGATCGTCATCGACCAGCCCGAAGGGCCGCATGCCGCCGCCTATCGCGCGGTGGCTGAGAATGTCGTTGCCGTGCTGGATGCCGGCGGCGTCAGCAAACCGGCGCCGGTGATCCGGTTCGAATAGAGTTGGTTGGAGTGCCCTCTGAGTGAGACGAGGAAAAAGAGGGCAGATCAGATGACAACCGTCCAAGGGTCGATCACCGTGAGGCCGGCGGCCGTGAATGCGCTGGTGTCGCGGGATGCGACAGCGAAATTGTGCGAGGCGGCGATCGCGGCGATGTAGCCGTCGGGTGTAGGGAAGCCCCTTCCGGCGGCGCGGGCCTTCACGGCCAGGTCGGCATAGCGGCGCGCCGCCCCGATATCGAGCGGCAGGATTCGATCCGTGAACAATTTCAGCACGCCGTCGAGAGCGGCGATCAGCTTCTCCTTGCGGTTGCCTCCGGGAAGCACCCCGATGCCGAACATCAGTTCCGCGATGGTGACGCTGGATAGATAGAGCGTCTCGGCCGCCTGTTCATCGAGCCATTTGCGAACCGCCGGATTCGCCTCGGGCTTCATCGCTTCGGAGATCACATCGGTATCGAGCAGGATCATTCGAAACGCAGCGGCTCGGCGGGCTTGTTGTCACAGGCCTGTTCGAGGGCTTCGACATCGGCATTGGTGAGCCCGATCTCCCGGCTCATATTCGCCAGCGCGGCGCCGAGACGCAGCCGATTGGCCGGTCGCACGGCGGCCTCCAGGATGGCGCGCATTTCCGCCTCCGCGCTGCGATTATGTTGCGCCGCCCGGAGCTTCAGGGCGCGCCGTGTTTCTTCGGAGAGGTTGCGGATCGTGACGGCGGGCATGACAGCACTTCCGTGTGGAACGATAGCATTGCTGTCAACATAAGATACGTGATGGCAACAGAAAAGGCGCCGATGCGGCGGTCATTCGCCGCCGAACTTCGTGATGACGCAATTCAATAGCGGGGCCGGTCGGCCGGGACGATCTCCTGGCCGATCGGCGCGGCGGCGAGCAGCGCCAGCTTCACATGCTGGAAGGCGAAGGGAAGGCCGATGATGGTGACGCCGAGCGACACGGCCAGCGCCAGATGGCCCAGCGCCAGCCACACGCCGGCCAGCAGGAACCAGATCACATTGCCGATCACGCCCAGCGGGCCAGTGCCGATATCTGTCCGCCCGGTGATGAACCGGCGATCCACCGCAACCCGGCCGAACGGCCAGAACGAGAAGCTGGCGATGGTGAAGGCCGCGCGCGCCCAGGGAATGCCGACGATGGTGACGACCATCACTATCCCCGCCACAATCCATGCCAGGCCGGCCAGGAAGCCGCCGAATATAAACCAGAGGATATTGAGGATCAGGCTCATACGGCCCTCCTGAAAACTAGTGAGGCGTCGGTCCGCCGCCGCGGATGAGCACATCATACGACAGCGACAGCATGATGGTCGTGACAACCAGCTGCGCTGCCACGATCAGCCTCAGCAACGCAATCAGCACAATCTTGGCAATGCCGCCGGCCCCGACGATCTGGATAGAGAACGCGCCGTCGAGCACGACAAACGGCAGAACGACGAGCATGGCCGTCGCCAGCAGGCGCCATCCGTTGCCCCCGGTCATCTGCCATATCTGGCGCGGCCGCACCGGATCGCCCAGCGCCGTCGCCGGCAGGGCGAGCGAGAGCCGGCTGAGGACCAGGGCCGCGAAAACCATGACGAACAGGCTGAACACGGCGCCAA
>CAZNNJ010000608.1:0-4081 GCA_964574305.1 uncultured Rhodospirillales bacterium
CCGGAAGCTCGCCGTGAAGGGAGGCGTGGAGTTGCCCGCGCTTCTCGCCCGGCGTGAGCACGATCCTGGCGATGACGGAACGGAGCGCACCGGCGGCTTCGTGCCGGATTTCCGGATGGTCCAGCGTCTCGACCAGCCGCTCGACCTTACGCCGGTAGGCGTCGGCCATGTTGGGATGGATCGCGGGGACCGGCTGAGGCGCTTGGGCGAGACGGGCGGTGATCTCCGCCTTCTGGTGTTCGAGGTCGGTCATGCGGGCCTTCATGGCGGGCTGGTATAGCCCATCCTCGATGGCCGCGATCATCCCGGCAATGCCCTTCTCGACCTTCGCCAGCGCCGCCGTGTCGGTCTCGGCCTGAACGAGCCGTTCCCGGTTCAGTTCATTGATGTGGGCGGCATAAGCTTCGACCGCCGCGCGGACGTTCTCGGGCGAGACCAGCTTTTCCTTGAGCCCGGCCAAGGCACGCTCCTCCAGCCGGTCGCGGCGGATGGTGCGGTTGTTGGTGCAGGTCGAACGGCGATGATGGTTCAGACATCCGTAGCGGTTCGGTATGATGGTGCCGAACTTGCCGCCGCACACGCCGCACTCGATCAGGCCCGTGAGGAGATGCGCAGGCCGCCGCAGGCGATTGAGACTGCGTGGCGTACCCCCGGCCAGCGTCCACTGCGCGGTGAGCGCCTGTTGTTGGCGGCGAGCGGCGGCCCATAGATCGTCGGAGACGATTCGTAGGGCGGGAACCTCCACCCTGATCCAGTCGGACTCGGCGTTTGGCCGCTCCACCGTCTTGCCGGTACGCGGGTCTCTGACATGGTGCTTATGGTTCCAGACGCGCACCCCGACATACAGCTCGTTGTTAACTATGCCGATCCCACGCTTTGGATTGCCGCGGATGCCGGTGTCGCTCCACGCCCCGCCGGAAGGGCCGGCAATGCCCTCGGCATTGAGGTCGCGGGCGATGGCCCTGGCGCTCTTGCCCGCGGCGTATTCGCGGAAGATGCGGTTGACGATTGCAGCCTCGGCCTCGTCGATGACACGCTCCCCGCGCACCAGCTCGCCCTCGCTGGTGAGGCGGCGCACCATCCGATAGCCATAGCCGACCGCGCCGGCCGAGAAGCCCTTCTCGACGCGTCCGCGCTGGCCCCGGTGCGTTTTCTTGGCGAGGTCTTTCAGGAACAAGGCGTTCATGGTGCCCTTGAGGCCGACATGCAATTCGGAAATTTCACCCTCCGACAGCGTCACCAGCGGCACGCGGGCGAATTGGAGATGCTTGAACAGAGTCGCCACATCGGCCTGATCGCGGGACACGCGGTCCAGCGCCTCGGCCAGCACCAGGTCGAACCGGCCCGCCTCGGCGTCCAGCAGTAAGGCCCGCACGCCGGGCCGCAGGATCAGGGTGGACCCGGTGATGGCGGCATCCTCGTAGGTGCCCGTGACCTGCCACCCCTCGCGCTCGGCGCGTTCGCGGCAGACCCGGAACTGATCCTCGATGGAGGCAACGGACTGCTGATCGGAGGAGTAGCGGGCGTAGAGCGCGACACGGGTCATATGAGGATCTCCGTTTCAGTCATGTTGCTGCTTGGGCGGGCAGTTGTCGTTGGCCGGAGAGGCGCGTTCGAACTGCTCTCGGGCGATCTGGCGTCCGATGAGCCGGGCAATCCGAAGGACTGCCTCGTCTATCCGGGCCGCTTTCATGCCGTCGCCATTATCGTTCGCGGCCGGCATTACGCCCTCCGCGCAGTCCTCATCCTGAATCATGACCGCTCCCCGCCCGAGAGAATCCCCGAGATTGAGAAGTGGCATTGCCGCGTTCAGGATCAACGACATAAATCCAGCCCTATCAGGAGCTTAGAGATACTAGGGCGTATGAGAGACGGCATAAAACATCCTTGATCGCGTTTAAGGATACCACCGGCACTCGAAAAAAATTTCATGCCGTCTCGATTCGGGCAACTCCCGAAATCCGTCCTCTGGCTGCATGGCGACCTGATGCCCGGCCCCGGCGCTCTCCGCCAGTGCTGCTGGCGCAGGATGCCGGGCCGCGGCGGTCCCTCAAGGCTGGCGCTGCGCGCCCCCGCTGCGCGGCTTCGGCCTTGACCGCCCGCCTCATTCGGCCCGGCATGAGATCGCCCATAAGCACCGGCGGCCAGTCAGCACCGCAGCGCGTCGAGCGCGCGCCGGAGGCGTTTCACATCAGCCAGGGTCGAACGTAGCTGCGGCAGCGGAAAATCGGGATCGTCGGAAAAGGTGGCACAAAGCTGAATCATCAGCGCGAGTTTTGCCTCGACACCGGCTAGCGTTGGGGCTCTTGTCCGGAAGATCGCTCGAACAGCGTCCTCCTCCTCGCGCCAAGCCTCAAGTTCTTGTCGGTTGGCTTCGTCAAATCCGAGTGCTTCCGCCTCGGCGTCCCAACGCACTCGCCGCGCGGCAAGCTCGGCATGCAGGGCGGCGCCGAGGTCCTGCGAACAGTCGCCTGCTGCTACCGCCTGATCGATATCCGAGGGAGACTGAGCGCAGATGTTCCGAGCGCCATCGGCCGACGGAATGAAGACTTGAGGAAAGCCGACCGCGCGCACCAGTCGGCTTTCGATCTTTTGCCAGTGTTCGCAAAGGTGCAAGGCGCGGGCGTGCAGACGCTCCCATTCCCGCCAGAGCGGAATGACAGGGTCGGGTTGCTCCGTTCGACCGATAACCGAGCGGACCGCTCCGACGGCAGGCATTGCCGCGAGGCCGTTCAAAAGTTCGCGACGGCTGACGAAAGACAGACTCGTGCTATTCTCGGAAGCAACCATGATCCAAGCTCCTGAAAGCTAGATTGTGGCTAGGCCGCGCGAGTGTTGGCGCACTTGCGTGGCCGCCATGATACATTCATATCGGTCGCTACATCGTAGCGATTCGTAAAACAATTCGTCAATATGAATCGCCACACAGTAGCGAAAACCCGATGACCCCAGAGCAATGCCGAATGGCCAGAGCCGGATTGGCAATGGGAATAAGGGAGCTTGCTGCTGTTACTGGAGTCTCGACCAACACGATCACCCGATTCGAGCGCGGCGAGCAATTGAAGCTCGCAACGGTCGAACGACTGAGAGCCGCACTCGAAGACGCGGGCATCGAGTTTATACCTGAGAACGGTGGCGGGCCCGGCCTAAGAATCAACAAAAAGATATAGGCGGGGCGCGGACCACGGCACGGTCGGAGGCTCGGCGCGGCACAGGGAAACGCCGCTGCGCTGAGTGATCAATCGCCGTCGCGTAGTTCGGTGTCATCCAACCGGTCCGTGCCGCCGTCCGCTTCCCGGTAGCCTACGGGATTGGCCATCCAACGGTTGATCGCGGACTCCCGCCAACCGCGACAATAGTCGCTGATTTGGACCTGACGCGGAAACGTTCCTTCGTCCATTTTCCGATAGAGCGTCGATCGGCTGAAACCGACGCGCTCCAGTACGGATCGGATCCGCAGGAACCTGTCTTTCTCGGGCATATTCGAACCGCCATTGCTGCGCTTTTGGGGTCGACATTTGCACGCGTGGCAACGGCTGCAAGGGCGGAATTCCGTAGGTAGTACAAGATCATGCGAGAGACGGTATAAAGGTAGGTTGCGACGGTTGGAATTTTTACGGCTCGACGCAAAGCTCTCAGATCACCCCCCCGAACCGCACCTGCGTCCGCAAAGCACCAGCAATGCCGCATGCCAGGGCCGACCTCGCCATTATCCCGACAGATGGTGTATCGCGGCGGCCGCATTTCTAGGTTCATTCGATTGCAGCGCCCTCACATACGATGCCTGGGGCTGGGTCGAGCCTGACCCTGCGCATCAAGGGAAGGAGCGATAGCGATGGCACATTTCGTGGGTCTGGACGTCTCGGTGAAGGAAACGTCGGTCTGTGTTGTCGACGATGCCGGCAAGGTATTGTGCGAGCGGAAGGTGCCGACCGAGCCGGATGACATCGCCGTGCTGCTGACCTCGATCGGCGGTGAGTATGTCAGGGTCGGGATCGAAGCCGGCCCGATTTCGCAGTGGTTGGTCAATGGCCTAGCCGAGGCGGGTTTCCCGGGTGTTTGCTGGTTGACGCGGGATATG
>CAZNNJ010000609.1:0-4077 GCA_964574305.1 uncultured Rhodospirillales bacterium
CAAGTTCAAGATGGTCGGTTTCCACTTCACGAACATCTCGTCCTGGAGCACGATCTTGGTCAGCTGCGGCTTCACCTGGTCCAACGCCGGCAGCGGCTGGGTGCGCTTGTCCAGCACCTGGATGACGTGCCAGCCATACTGGGAATGGACCGGCGTGTCGGAGAACTTGCCCTTGTCCATCTTGAAGGCCGCGTCGGCGAATTCCGGGACCATCTTGTCCTTGGTGAAATAGCCGAGGTCGCCACCGCTCTCGCCCGAGCCCGGATCGGTCGACTTTTCCTTGGCCAGCTTCTCGAAATCGCCGCCCTTCTTCAGCTGGGCGATGATGTCCTTGGCCTCGGCCTCTGTCTTCACCAGGATGTGGCGGGCGTGCACTTCCTCGGGCGGGGTGGCCTGCTTCGCCAGCTCGTCATACTTGGTCTGCAGCACGGCGTCGGTGATCTTGGCACGGGCCTGCTTCTCGACGAAGGCGTCGGCAACCATCGACTCCTGGGCCGTGTGCATCCGCTGCGAGAACACCGGATCGGAGGCGAAATTGGCGGCGGCCGCCTTCTCGTTGCCCAGCTTGACGTCGATCAGCCGGTCGACGACGCGGGACTGCAGATCGGTCGGCGACATCTGCTGCTTGGTCTGGTCGGGAATGTCGGCGATGAAGGCATCGACCTCGGACTGGTAGATCGGCTGACCGTCCACCTTGGCGACGACCGGGCTCTTGGTCGGGGCGGCCGCGCCGCTGCTCATCGCCATTCCGGACGAGGCCGGGGTCATGGCGGGGGCCGAGGCGCCGCCGCCATTCTGGGCGGCGAAATAACCGCCCGCGCCGCCGGCAGCGAGGGCAACGACAGCGACGATCGCGACTGTGGAGGAGGAAGCCATGATGAGGTTAGACGCTCCGAAACGGGAAAGGCCGAAACAGGACTGGATCGGCCCGCAGCGAGGCCGCAGGCTCAGAATCCCAAAGGTGGCGCATACTACACGTCGGCAAGCGGCTTACAAGCGCGGCTTTCAGCCTTATTTGGTTTTGCCGGGCCACTCCCGGTTCGTTGACACTGCTGGGTTGCGCCCTTATCTGACGGTGATTCAGAACTCTTGTTAGGCGGGCGCCGCAAAAGACGGCCCCAGACGAGGATTTCCATGTTCGGTGCGGTTGCCCGCAAGCTTTTCGGAAGCGCCAACGACCGGGTAGTCGGCGGCATGCGTTCCACCGTGCAGAAGGTCAACGCGCTGGAGCCCAAATGCCAGCCGCTGTCGGACGAGGAATTGCGCGCCCAGAGCCAGGTGCTGCGCGGCCGCCTGGACGAGGGCGAGACGCTGGACGACATCCTGCCCGATGCCTTCGCCGTGGTGCGCGAGGCGGCCAAGCGCACGCTGGGCCAGCGCCATTTCGACGTCCAGCTGATGGGCGGCATGGTGCTCCACAGCGGCAAGATCGCCGAGATGAAGACCGGCGAAGGCAAGACCCTGGTCGCCACCCTCGCCGTCTATCTGAACGCGCTCTCCGGCAAGGGCGTCCATGTCGTCACCGTCAACGACTATCTGGCCCAGCGCGACAGCGGCTGGATGGGGCAGGTCTATCGTTTCCTGGGTCTGACGGTCGGCTGCATCGTCAACGGGCTGGACGACGACGAGCGGCGCCAGGCCTATGGCTCGGACGTCACCTATGGCACCAACAACGAGTTCGGCTTCGACTATCTGCGCGACAATATGAAGTACCGGCTGGAGGAGATGGTCCAGCGGCCCTTCAACTTCGCCATCGTCGACGAGGTGGACTCGATCCTGATCGACGAGGCGCGCACGCCGCTGATCATCTCGGGCCCGTCGCAGGATTCGTCCGAGCTTTATATGCGGGTCGATACGCTGATCCCGTCGCTGGCCGAGGACGACTACGACAAGGACGAGAAGCACAAGACCGTCGCGCTCAACGAGGCCGGCACCGAGAAGATCGAGGAGCTGATGCGCGGGGCGGGGCTGCTGGAGACCGGCACGCTCTACGACATTCATAATGTGGGCCTGGTCCACCATGTGAACTCGGCCTTGCGGGCCCACAAGCTGTTCACCCGAGACGTCGACTATATCGTCAAGGACGACAAGGTCGTCATCATCGACGAGTTCACCGGCCGCATGATGGTCGGCCGGCGTTATTCCGAGGGCCTGCACCAGGCGCTGGAGGCCAAGGAGCATGTGACGATCGAGAAGGAGAACCAGACTCTCGCCTCGATCACCTTCCAGAACTATTTCCGCATGTATCCGAAGCTGGCCGGCATGACCGGCACGGCGATGACGGAAGCGGGCGAATTCTCGGAGATCTACAAGCTCGACGTCGTCGAGATGCCGACCAACCGCCCGGTGTCGCGCCTGGACGAGGACGACGAGGTCTATCGCACCGCCGCCGAGAAGAACGCCGCGATCGTCACGCTGATCGAGGACGCGCAGAAGCGCCAGCAGCCGGTGCTGGTCGGCACCGTGTCGATCGAGAAGTCCGAGCATCTGTCCGATCTGCTGAAGAAGAAGAAGATCAGGCACGCGGTGCTGAACGCCCGCTATCACGAGCAGGAGGCGGCCATCGTCGCCCAGGCCGGGCGGCCCGGCGCGGTCACGATCGCCACCAACATGGCCGGCCGCGGCACCGACATCCAGCTCGGCGGCAACCTGGAGATGCGCATCCGCGAAGAGGCGGACACGCTGGAGGGCGAGGCGCGCGACAGGAAGATCGTCGCGCTCAAGGCCGAGATCGAAGCGGCCCGCGACGTGGTGAAGGAGGCCGGCGGCCTCTATGTCGTCGGCACCGAGCGGCATGAGTCACGCCGCATCGACAACCAGCTGCGCGGCCGTTCCGGCCGCCAGGGCGACCCCGGCAATTCCAAGTTCTTCCTGTCTCTGGAAGACGACCTGATGCGCATCTACGGCATGCAGCGCATGGACGGCGTGCTGCAACGGCTGGGCATCCAGGAGGGTGAGGCGATCATCCATCCCTGGATCAACAAGGCCCTGGAGCGCGCCCAGAAGAAGGTCGAGCAGCAGCACTTCGAGATCCGCAAGAATCTGCTGAAGTACGACGACGTGATGAACGATCAGCGCAAGGTCATCTATGAGCAGCGCCGGGAAGTGATGGGCGACGACGATGTCGGCCCGATCCTGGAGGATATGCGCGGCGATGCGATCGAGCGGATCGTCCGCCGCAAC
Source organism: uncultured Rhodospirillales bacterium (assembly GCA_964574305.1). Classification (GTDB taxonomy): domain Bacteria; phylum Pseudomonadota; class Alphaproteobacteria; order BOG-932; family Roseiterribacteraceae; genus BOG-932. The sequence goes on from CAZNNJ010000609.1 coordinate 3,184, forward strand.
CTGCCGGCCAATTCCTATGCCGAGCAATGGAACACGGTCGGGCTGAAGGACGAGAGCCAGAACGTGCTCGGCATGGCGCTGCCGATCGACGAATGGGCCCAGGAGGCCGGCATCGACGACGAGGCGATGCTGGAGCGCATCATCGAGGCCGCCAACGCCAAGGCGGCGGACAAGGTCGCGACCTACGGCGCCGATATCATGGGCCAGGTCCAGCGCAGCCTGCTGCTGCAATTGCTGGACCAGTCGTGGAAGGAGCATCTGCTGGCGCTGGACCATCTGCGCCAGGGCATCAACCTGCGCGCCTACGGCCAGCGCGACCCGCTGAACGAATATAAGCGCGAGGCCTTCCAGCTCTTCTCCGACATGCTGGACGACGTGCGCGAGCAGGTCACACGCTATCTCTCGAACATCGAGTTCCGCATGGAGCAGCCGGAGATCCCGCCGCCCCAGCCGTTCGAGATGCACGAAACCCGCCGCGACCCGGCGCTCGACCTGCAGCCCGGCTTCCTCTCCGCCGATGAGGCCGGCTTCGCCCCGGCCCCGGGCGGCGTCATGCTCGCCGACGACCAGTTCGCCGGCGTCCCCCGCAACGCCCCCTGCCCCTGCGGCAGCGGCAAGAAGTTCAAGCACTGCCACGGCGCGGCGGTGTAGGCGACCTCCGGGGATGACGTGGGTTGGGCTGAGTGCAGCGAAGCCCATCATCAAGTGCACCGAACGATGGGCTTCGCTGCGCTCAGCCCATCCTACTAACAAAGTGCCGAGGAACGCGCCGATGACCAACCGTGCCTGGATTTTCGAGCATCCTCCGGTTGGGGACGATTTCGACAGCCCGCTCAAGTTCCGCGACTGGCCGATTCCGGTCCTCGGCCTTTACGGCGAGCTGGAAAGGACCGC
>CAZNNJ010000610.1:0-1793 GCA_964574305.1 uncultured Rhodospirillales bacterium
CAGCGGCAGGAGATCGTCGTCGTCGGCACCGCGCCGCTGCCGGGATCGAACATCGATATCAATAAGGTGCCGGGCTCGGTCCAGACGCTGTCGGCGGACGATATCGCCCGGAATCATTCGATCTCGATCCTGGACACGCTGGGCCAGCGCGTTCCCGGGCTCGCGCTGAGCGATTCCCAGGGCAATGCGACCTTCGCGGATGTGCATTACCGGGGCTTCGCGGCATCGCCGCTGCAGGGGACGCCCGAGGGCATCGCGGTCTATCAGAACGGCGTCCGCCTCAACGAGGCGTTCGGCGACACGGTCAACTGGGACCTGATCCCCGACGTCGCCATCGACAGGCTGTCGATCAGCAGCAACAACCCCGCCTTCGGCCTCAACGCCATCGGCGGCGCGCTGAACATGGTGATGAAAAACGGCTTCACCTTCCAGGGGCTGGAGGCCGAGATCGAAGGCGGCAGCTACGGCCATGTCAACGGCTCGGTCCAGTACGGGGTCAAGTGGGGCGACTGGAGCTTCTATGCCGCCGCCGAGGGGTTCAGGGACGGCAGCTATCGCCTGTTCTCGAACTCCGATATCGAACGGCTCTACACCGACACCGGCTTCAGCGGCGACATCTCGGAATTTCACCTGATCGCGGGTTATGGCCGCTCCGACCTTGGCGTCGTCGGCGCAACCCCGCTCGATCTGACCAGGCAGAGCGTCAGCGCCGTCTATACTTCGCCGCAGACGACCAGGAACGAGACCGGGCTGCTGCAGCTCAACGGCACGACCAGCTTTACCGATAATCTCTCGATCCAGACCAACGTCTATGGCCGCTATCTCGGCCAGAAGCATATCGACGGCAACAACAGCGATTTCGCGCCGTGCGACGCTCGCTCATCGTCCGCAGGAGACTTGTGCCTGAACAGCGACGGATTCGGCGGGGGCACCTCGCCCGCTTTCTTCAACCGCTTCGTGATCCGTGACGCCGGCGGCCATACGATCCCGTTCGTCGATGTTCCCTATGGCACGATCGACCGCACTTCGACCAATATCGCCACGGCCGGTGCCGCGTTGCAGGCGACGTACGACGCGCCCTTGTTCGGCCATGGCAGCAATCTGGTTGTCGGCTTCAGCTTCGATCACAGCGACATACGCTTCGCCTCGAACAGCACGCTGGGCTATATCGATCCGGAATTGCGGGTCGGGCTGAACGGCGCCGTTCCCGGCTCGGGCGCGATCATTCATACGACCGGCAGCGTCGGCTATGCGCCGGTCGCGCTCGACGCAACCACCGATTATTACGGCATCTACGGCGCCGAGACGTTCGACATCACGCCTGACCTGTCGGCGACGGTGGGGCTGCGGATCAACATCATCGATATCGGCACACGCGACAACACCGGCTCGGCGCCCGAGCTCAATGCCGACAACAGCTACACCCATGCCTCGCCCCAGGCCGGGCTGACCTACAGGCTCGGCGGCGGCGTCATCGCCTATGGCGGCTATTCGCAATCGAACCGCGCACCGACGCCGCTCGAGCTGGATTGCGCCAATCGCAGCAAGCCGTGCCTGCTGGAAAACTCCTTGGTCTCGGACCCGCCGTTGAAGCAGGTGGTGGCCGACACTTACGAAGCCGGCCTGCGCGGCGCAGAGGATACCGGGATGGGCCAGGTCACCTGGTCGGCCGGCTATTACCGCAATGAGAGCAGCAACGACATCGTCGCGCTGGCCAGCAATATCCAGGGCCGCGGCTATTACTCCAATGTGCCCGAAACGCTGCCCCAGGGCCTCGAACTGAGTGGCACCTG
>CAZNNJ010000610.1:1803-4069 GCA_964574305.1 uncultured Rhodospirillales bacterium
CCCCGGGGGGTGGGGGTGCTCTACCCCCCTTGTTAATCTTTTCCTATGTCGACGGGCCCTCTCAATTCACCTGGGTGCTGTCCCCGGCCAACAATCCGCGCGCCAATGCCGCCGGCAACCTCACCGTCCATACCGGCGACAAGATTCCCGGCATCCCCAGCCATCAGTTCAAGATCGGGGCGGACTACCAGGTCACCGCCGCCTGGAGCGCCGGCGGCGATGTCGAATATATCGGCAGCCAGAACCTGGTCGGCGACGATTCCAACCAAAATGCGCGGCTGACGCCCTATTTCCTGGCGAATATCCGCAGCTCGTACCAGATCGGCGACAACATCCAGATCTTCGGCCGGATCACCAATCTGTTCGACCGCCGCTACGCTTCGTTCGGAACCTATTTCGACACAGGTGGGGTGGGTCAGCCGATCACCGACAACCTGACCGACCCGCGTTCGATCACGCTGGGCCAGCCGAGGTCGTTCTTCGGTGGCGTGAAGTTGACCTTCTGAGAATGATATTGCGAACTATTCGCAATTAACATAGGGTCGTCTCGTTGCAGCCCTTCAGCGAGCCGATCCCATGTGCAAGCCCATCGACATGTCACCCTCCGCCACCCATCCCTTAAGCCGGCTCTCGCGGCAGGAGCGGATCGCGCTCTGGACCATGCGGGCCTGGGTCATCGGCATCACCCAGAAGATCCCGGTCGAGGAGCAGATCCAGGAGGCGTTCCAGCGCATCGGAGCGCCCGACGCCACCGGGCAGCTCTTTGCCTTCATGTGGATACTCTCCCAGGGCGCCTGCCGCATGCTGGACGTCGACTGCGTCTGTTCCACCAATATCAGCGGCGACGAGCGCGCCCTGCTCGACATCCTCGCTTTGTCGCAGCACGGCCGCAGCTTCGAAGCGATGATCCTGCTGCGCTCGATGGTGAAGAGCACGCGGGCGCTGGCGACGTCGGAATGCGCCAACGATTTCGTCCGCACCCTGTCGGCCGCTGGCTTCCATTTGCCGGTGCGGGCGCTGGAAACCAGCCAGTACGCCTTCGCCGACCAGGCTTTCGCCGACGCCCCGGCTCTGGCCCCCACCTATCACTGAAAAATATTTTCGCCTCGTCTGCGAATGCTATTGCGAGACATTCGCAACCAAGCTACATACAGGTCCCACCGAGGACCGAGCATCAGGGATCGCGCGTCAATGTATGTTTGCCTTTGCAACCGCATCACCGACCGGCAGGTACGCACCCAGGCGGCGGGCGGCAATTGCACCCTGGGCTCCGTCCACTCGTCGCTCGGAATCGCGCCCAAATGCGGCAAATGCCTGCCGATGATGCGTGACATCGTCCGCGAGCATAAGGGCCAGTCGGGCACTCCTCCTTCCGTTTGACGGAACTGTGGAAATGGTCTTTGGTTTGTGAATTAGGCGCTTAGCCAATCCCAACCCTAGAAGGCCATCATGCAAGGCGATCCTCAGGTCATCGTCCATCTGAACGCAGCGCTGAAGAACGAGCTCACCGCGATCAACCAGTATTTCCTTCATGCCCGCATGCTGCGCCATTGGGGCGTGAAGAAGCTGGGCAAGCACGAATACGAAGAGTCGATCGACGAGATGAAGCATGCCGACCGGCTGATCGACCGGATTCTGTTCCTGGGCGGCCTGCCCAACCTGCAGGACCTCGGGAAGCTCTTGATCGGCGAGGACGTGACCGAGATTCTGGAATGCGACCTGAAACTGGAACAGCAGGCAATGCCTGAACTGCGCGAGGCCATCGCCTATTGCGAAAGCGTGCGCGACTATATCAGCCGCGAACTGCTGGAAGACATTCTGGAAAGCGAGGAAGAGCATGTCGATTTCCTCGAAACCCAGTTCGATCTGATCAAGCGGATGGGGATCGAAAACTATGTCCAGCTGCAGTCCGAGGCTGCGGAATCCTAAGTCCTCCATTCCGTTGCGATTTTTTTCTTCTTTTTTTGAAATGCCGCGCGGGAATCCCCTGGAGGCGGCGTACAACGTACAGATGATCTGATGGGTCAGGCCATCTCCCGGTTCTGCTGCATCCCTCGCGGGACCGGGCATTGCATACTCAGGCCGTCCAGTCTCTGGACGGCCTTTTTTCTTGGCTTTTTCCAATGTTCGCAGTCGTGTAGAGCTTCCCGGTCACACAAAGGGGGAAGACCATCATGGCGAGCGAGACGATCCGGCTGACCGACAGGATCAGCTTTGACGACACCGCCGATTTCATTGTTCTAGGCCTGGGCGCCGCCGGCGCCTC
>CAZNNJ010000611.1:0-4067 GCA_964574305.1 uncultured Rhodospirillales bacterium
AGCCTGCGACCAGTGGAATTCCTCCGCCATCGCGAACAGCGGAATCCCCATCGACGCGAAGGTCGTGCCCGACCCGAACAGCAGGGCGAGCGTCACCGCGACCAGGACTGCCCACGCGCGGCGCGGATGTTCCATCAGACGGGTTTGTCGCCCAGTATCTGCACGCGGTAGCCGGAGCGGGTATTGGGGAAATAATCCCAGATCGCCGAATGCTGGCACGACCGGTTGTCCCAGAAGGCGATCGAATGCGGGCGCCAGTGGAAGCGGCACTGGAATTCCGGCCGCTGCACATGCTGGAACAGGAAGGCGAGGATGCCGGCCGACTCGTCCTTCGGAACGCCCTCGATCCTCACGGTGAAGCCTTTGTTGACATAGAGCGCCTTGCGGCCCGTGACCGGATGGGTGCGGACCACGGGATGGACCGAGCGCGGCAGCTTCATCCCCTCCGGCGTGATCCCGCCGAAGCCGACGACTGCGTCGTGCGTCGCCTGAAGCCCGTCGAGATAGGTCTTCATCCGCTCGGACAGGGCGTCATAGGCGGCATACATGCTGGAAAAGACAGTGTCGCCGCCTGGCTCCGGCACGGTGTGCAGATAGAGGATCGAGCCCAGGGGCGGCTCGGCGTCGCAGCTCATGTCCGAATGCCAATCCTCGCCGGCGACGAATGTCGAATCCTTGTCGGCATGAATGATGGTGACCTCGGGATGGCCCGGAACCCGCCATGGCGCGGTACTGGGCGCGATATGGATGCCGCCGAAATGGTTGGCCAGCGCCTTGTGGCTCTCGAAATCGAGTTGCTGGTCGCGGAAGAAGATCGCCATATGGTCGGCGAGCGCCTGCTTGAGGTCGGCCACCTGGTCGCCGGACAGTTTCTTGGTCAGGTCGATGCCTGAAATCTCAGCCCCGATCTTGGGGGTGAGCGGGGTGACCTCGATGGTTCGGTAATTCACTGATATTGCTCCTTCAGGAAACGCCGGCGTCAGTTCGGCCGGTCGCCGCGTACCCAGGTGCGGTGTACGTGCCGCTGGTATTTCGTGAGGTCGAAAGGTGTGCCGGTATGGAGCGTACACCGATTGTCCCAGATCAGCACGTCGCCGACATGCCATTTGTGGCGGTGGACGAACCGGTCCTGGGTGGCGAAGTCGACCAGCTCCTTCAGCAGGTCGAGTCCCTGCGGGTTCGGCATGCCGACGACGCCGCGCGTCGTGCCGGTGCTGACCCACAAAGCCTTGCGTCCGTCGGCCGGATGGACCCGGATCATCGGGTGGATGACGTCGGGCAGCTCATCGTCTTTCAGCGCCATGTCGACGTTCTTCAGCTCCATCAGGGCGCGCCAGCTGTGATGAACCTCCAGCCCGTCGAGCGTGGCCTGCCGTTCGGGCGGCAGCGCGTTCCAGGCGGCGCAGAGATCGGCCAGCAGCGTGTCGGAGCCCTCGTCCGGCACCTCCATCGCATAGAGCATGGTGCATTTGACCGGTTCCGCCAGGAACGACGAATCGGTGTGCCAGCCCTGTCCCGCCGCAGGATCGCCGATCGGCCGGCCGTCCACGACCTTGTTGGAGATCACATAGATCTCGGGAATGCCGGGATAGACAAATTCCTTGCGCGGGTTGCTTTCGGGCGTGCCGAACGCCTTGGTGAAGCGAATCTGGTCCTGCGGCGACAGTTTCTGGTCACGGATCACCATGATGCCGTAACGGTCGAAGGTCTCGACCATGGCGCTGTGCAGCTGTGGACCGCACGTCGCCAGGTCGACGCCGCGCACCTCGACGCCGAAGCCGTCGGTGATCGGGCTGATAGAGAATCCAGTCGTCGCGTCCATCTCTGCCTCCTCGACTTTGGCGTTCTTACGCCAGCGGGCCCAGGTGGTCTTGCATCTGTGCGCCCGGCGATTTGCGCAAACCGGCGCTTCGCGCGCGTACCCGCATAAGCATTATGCGCCGCAATAAGTTGATCCTATTCTTCCGACTCGCGAGCCGGCCCGGCGACGAAACGAGGCGGCAAGTTATGCGCATTTTTGCGCAAAATATTGTGCGCTGCGAAACAAGATTCTCGCGCCCGGCGCAATCATAGTCCAATGCGGTCGTAAGGGATGAATTCAACCGCTAAAAAGGGCCTGCCATGTCGACGTGCTGTCAGTTCTTAGTTCGCACTGCCCTCCTTTCCTCCTGCGCAATCCTGCTGGCAGGTGGCCTCAGCCCCGCGCAAGCCCAGCTGGGCGATCAGCCGGCGGCGGCTGGCGCGCCGGGCCAGGGGCTGGAGGAAATCGTCGTCACCGCCACGCGCCGGACGACGAACATCCAGAAAGCGGCCATAGCGATTAGCGCGATCCCGGTGGAAACGCTCCAAAAATCTAACGTCAACCAGCTCGCCGACATCAACGGACGTGTGCCCAGCCTGGAGATCACCCACGCCTCCGGCTATGAAACCGATGTGGCGATCCGCGGTGTCGGCATCGAGACGCCCGAGAATGCGCTGACAACCACCCCGGGTGTCGCGATGTTCATCGACGGCGTCTACATCGCCAACACCATCTCGCTGGACCAGACGCTGTTCGACCTGGATCATGTCGAGGTAATGCGCGGCCCGCAGGGCGCCCTTTACGGCCAAAGCGCGACGGCTGGCGCCATCCTGCTGGTGACCAAGCAGCCCAAGCTCAACGATTTCAGCGGCATGGTCGATGTCACGGTGGGCGACTACAACCTGCACCGCGAGCAGGCCGAGGTGAATATCGGGATCGGCGACCAGTTCGCCGTACGCATGTCGGCGCAGAATTACGGGCATGACGGCTTTACCCGGAACCTGGCGCTCAAGGGTCACGACTTGGACGACGCCAACGACGTCAGCTTCAAGATCGCCGGCCTGTGGCAGCCGATCGACGAGTTCAAGGCCACGCTGACGACGCAGTTCTACAGCTCCGACTTCAACGGGCAGTCGCAGAAAGACATCCGGGATCCCTTCTCTGACCCCTACAAGGTCTACCAGGACTATCCCGCCCGCTTCGCCCTCAACACGAACTTCACCCATCTCAACCTGGAGTACGAGACGCCCTGGTTCACCATCAAGTCGGTGTCCGGCTACCAGTATCTCGACCATCATCAGCAGGAAGACAGCTCGCGCAGCGCCTTCAGCCTGATCGGCGCCTACGACAATGTCGCCGGCTGGAACACGCACCTGCAGAATTTCAACGAAGAGCTCGACCTCGTCTCTCTGCCCGGCACGGATTTCGACTGGATCACCGGCATCTTCGTATCCAGCCAGAAAACACGGCAATTCGTGGCGGAGTTCGAATGCCCGAGCGAAGTGGATTTTTTCTGCGCCGCGCCGCCAACCGCGAGCGATTTGGCGGTGTCGCCTGACATCGAACAGACTTCGAGGCATAACCTCGTCTTCGGTCAGGATCTGAAGGTCAATCGCCGGGCCTATGCTTGGTTCGCTCAGGGCACCTATCACATCCTGGACAATCTGCGGATCACCGCCGGCGTTCGGGTCAACCGCGATGTCTATGACACGAATACGGCGAGCTTCGACTACAGCACCGTCACGGCTCTTCACGGCCCGGGCTATGGCTATCTCACCTACGAGGACACGGAACCAACATGGCGCGGCGAGATCGAATACGACCTGACGCCGGACAACATGGTCTATGCCAGTGCATCGCGCGGGTATAAGCCCGGCGGCATCAACACTTCGAACGTCGATAACCACAAGGCCCAGCTAGCCACCCCGACCTTCAGCCCGGAAACCAACACCGCTTTCGAAATCGGTTCTAAGAACTCGTTCCTCGACAACACGCTGAGGGCGAATCTCGCGGCCTTCTATTACATCTACCGGAACATGCAGTTCATCGCGACCGATCCGCAGGAATTCGCGGGCGGCATTGAGAATATTCCGTCCACCCATATCTGGGGCGGCGAGGCCGAGGTGAACTATGTCGGCATGGAACGGCGCCTGCATGTCGACGGCTCGCTGTCGGTGCTCGGCGGTGAGGTCGAAAGCAACTACTACACGATCGACTCGACGATCCAGCAGCACCTGATCCAGACGGTACCCGCCTGCATGTTCGG
>CAZNNJ010000612.1:0-4066 GCA_964574305.1 uncultured Rhodospirillales bacterium
GCGTCTGTATCGAGAGCCTTGTAACCCTTCAGGACCTTTGCATTTAGTTGAACGAACCTCCCGTGGTCGACTTGGTCGTGGAAGTGATCCGATAGGGCTCTGTCGCTCAGCTCCAGCGTGATCTCGTCTCCATTCGCCGTCGCGGAGACCATGCCGTGGCGCACCATCTCGGCCGTGCGGCTGAGTAATACGCTGCGGCCGGCGAAGTGGAGCATGCCCATTACCGATTGGCGCAGCGCCGGAACGCTGGCCTGGAGAGGGACGCCGACAAACTCGCCCTTACGCTGCATCAGCAGGCCGAACAGCACGTTCCAGCCACGGGCGAGAATATCAAAATCGGGGACGGACAGCTTGCTCTCCGCTTTCGGTGAAAGCAGCTGAATGACGTGCATGTGGTCGAGGCAGCGGCAGGCCTCGATTAACAGAGTTGCGCACTCGATCGGCCCGACAGTCCCGAGGAACTGCTTTACCTCGTCGAGTTCCTGCTGCGCCAAACGGTCAATGCGATCGGCGACCTCCAGAGCCGTCGACGCGGTTCGAACCGGCTTCACCATCGAAATGGCGGCTATCCCGCGCGCAGCATACGTGGCACCTGGTGCAGGAAATAACCTCGGCCAGCGACCTCGCGGCTCGCGTCCTCAAGGTCGAAGGCGTAGCCCACCTGCGCCTTCAAGTTCGACGTCAGGTAGTTGACGTATTTCCAACGGCCACCCTCCGGCGGAGGCATCGCCTCGCCGTTGCGCGTCCCTGCAAGACAGATCAAACGAGGGTTTGAAGAGTTTTTGAAGAGGTAGAGTCCGGCCTGATTGCGGCGGCGATAACGGGACGCCTTGTAGAACGGGACGGAGTTCAAGCGAATGTCCGACGCTTCGTGCTCGAAGCCTCGCGCCTCCATGACTTGGCGCACCATCCTGCCGGCCATCTGCTTGTAGCGGTCCTGGGTAATAGTGGATCCCAGCTCGGCCAGGAGGATATCCTCCGTCGGAGCTAGGGCGGGCTGGCCGAGATCGCTGGCTGTCTCCATACGCGCGACCACGTCGTCCCGGTTGAATATGGACCAAAGCGCTTGTCCCGCCGGCGTCTGGTATTCTGCGGCGAACTGGCCCGGCTCAAACACAAGCATGGGGGTCTCCTCTAACCGGGCGAAATCGCCCTGTTGAAGGGTATATATAGAGGGTGATTTCGCCCGGTCAACCCTCGCTTGGGGGGGAACCGGAGCCAAAGGCGCTGCTGGGGCGACAAATCCTCGCCAGATGCGCGCAGCTAGCATCGGCTTATGCCTTAGCGAAAATGCTCATCCATCTTGGATCAGCCACTCCCGAGCGCTGCGGATATCGCCTCGACCCGGCCAGACAGCTTTCCTGAAATCCTTGCATCGCACTCCCAGATGACTTCGACTTTCCACCCGAGCGCAATGAGCTGCGAAGCGGCCTGTCCGTCGCGCTCCACATTTCTCGCCAGCTTGGGGCCCCAGTAGTCCTGCCGGCTCTTTGGGCTCGACGCGAGACGGCAGCCTGGATGCTGGTGCCAGAAGCAGCCGTGGACAAATATAGCCAGCCTATACTTCGGAAGGACCAGATCCGGCCGGCCTGGAAGATCGCGCCTATGGAGGCGGAACCGGAAACCCATGGAATGGAGCAGGCGGCGCACGGCCAGCTCGGGCTTCGTATTCGACGATCGGATGCGCGCCATGAGGGCGCTTCGCCGAGGATCGATCTGAGAAGCTCCCTGTTTCAAATTCGCTACCGAGCAGCTAGGACTATGTTCAACCATGAGCCCAATCATAGGACAATCGGATGCCGGCCAGTCCCGGTGACACCGCGGCGGCGGGACGGCCCGACATTACGGAGTCGGAACGGCAATTCGTCAGCGATATCATCGCTTTCCGAAATACCGGCGAGGCGGCTGAAGCCGTCCTGCGGACCGACGACCGCGTTCTGGCACGCATCACCGATGGAATCTACCGGCAGCCGTCATCGGCCCTGCGAGAGCTGATATCAAACGCTTACGACGCGGACGCGACAGAAGTCTACATTGAGACGGACGCCCCGCGCTTTTCCCAGATTCGCATCAGGGATAACGGGACCGGCATGGCCGAGGATGTCCTCGCGAGGATGATCCATCACATAGGCGGAAGCTCGAAGCGGACCGCCGCTGGCGCAGCGATTGGCACGACCGATCCCAACAATCCCAACCTGTCGCCCAAAGGCCGCAACCTCATCGGGAAGATTGGCATAGGCCTGTTTTCCGTCAGCCAGCTCACCTCGCATTTCCAGATCATCACCAAGATCGCAGGGCAGGATTACCGGCTTTTCGCCGACGTGATCCTGCGCACGTACAACGAGGATGATGCTGAGCCGAGCGACGGCACCTTCCAGACTGGAAGCGTGCACGTATCGACTGTGCAGGCCGAAGATCTCGAATCCCATGGGACGGAGATCATCCTGCTCGATGTGCGTCCGCGCTCCCGTGACATTCTCCGAAGCAGCGACCAATGGGGGCGATGGGCGGAGCAGCAGGAGCGTCCGGCTTCCGAGAGGGACGCCACCATAGTAGCGCCATCCTGGCATACGGGACTGCTGGCTGGCGAACCGGCGCCAAGCGGCGACGCTGTGTTCCGGATTGAGCCTCACCTGCCCTGGGACAAGACCGACGGCCCGGCCAGACGATTCGAAAAGCTCTATGAAGCCGTAGCCGATCAGGTCGGCAGCACCACCGAGCGTCCCGAGCTCGCCAAGACGCTGGACACCTATCTCGCCACGCTATGGACGCTGAGTCTCTCGGCACCGGTTCCATACATTGGCAAGCACCCCTTCGATCTAGGCTCGGAGGACGGCATTCTGGCGTTCAGGCTATCGAACACCGGCCGCGGCCGCGCGGAGCAGATCAAGCTCGGACCACGCCAGACGGTACGCGAGGCTCTGCATCTTTCAGCCGGGGGCCCTGATCCGGCCGGGGGCTTTCGGGTGTACGTTGACCAGGTCGAGCTGCGACGCCCTATTAGCTACCATTATTGGCCAGCCAAGAAGCAGGCGATCGGCCAGCCGATGCTGTTTGTCGGTGCGTACCGCCCCGACTTGTCGAAAATTTCCGAAGACATGCGCGGCGGCACACTCGAATTCGAGGGCTACCTGTTCTGGAACTCCCGAATCGTTCCAAAAGAGAACAATGGCGTTCTTGTCCGGATCAATGGGTCAAGCGGCGCGCTATTCGACGACAGCTTCATGAAGTACCAGGTCTCGGAACAGACACGCCTGCGGCAGATTACATCCGAGATCTTCGTTAGCCGTGGAGTTGATGCCGCCCTGAATATCGACCGCGAATCCTTCAACTTCGCGCATCCGCATTACCAAATCCTGTCCAACTGGGTTCACCGGAGCCTGCGCCAGCTTACAAATACCCATAAAGGCATCAGCGACGAACTGCGCGCGAAGCAGCAGACGGATGCCCACGCCGCAGCCGCCTCGCGGCTGGAGGCCTTCGCAGCACGCAGCTGGAGAACTCATCGCGGCGACGCGGATCCGCCTCCGGATATTGAGGTAGTGAGCACTCCGGCCAAGGCTTCTGAGCTCCGGAGGGAGGGTGTCCTTGCCTTCGAGAAGGCGCAAATCGCGGCCGCGACCCCTGCCCCGGGAAAGGGCGCGCGCGCGGACGCCGTCCACCGCGAGCAGATATTGAAGGCGATCGCGACGGTGCTCGACGGGTTCGGGCTCCTTGAAGATATGCCGTATAGCCAGCAGCACGAGCTGCTGAACGCCCTTCTCGCCATCTACTTCGACGACGCACAGACATGACATCTGAGGCCGATACTGACGCAGCATCCGAAGATATTGACGGCATCTACCCAGCCCAGGCCCCAGTTCACGGCGACCTCGGGCGCAATAAAACCGAATTCCAGCCCTGGCATCATCCCCGCAAACAATACGTCCGCATCAACCAGTGGTGCGCAGGGGCGCGCCAGCTGATATGGGACCTCGGATTGGGGCCGGGCGATCCATTCCGCTCCCTGACGCTGCCGGGCGATGAGCCTCTCGGTGTTAGGGCGCTTCACGGCGTTTCGGGCGGG
>CAZNNJ010000613.1:0-4064 GCA_964574305.1 uncultured Rhodospirillales bacterium
GATGTTCATCATCGGCGCGCGCAGCCTGACCCCGGCGACGGTGGTCTCGTAGGCGCGCTCATAGTCGCCGGCGAAATGCGACACGTCGGTCGAGGTGCCGCCCATGTCGAAGCCGATCACCTTCGCGAACCCCGCCTCGGCGCTGGTTCGCGCCATACCGACGATTCCCCCTGCCGGCCCCGACAGGATCGCGTCCTTGCCGCGAAACTGCCCGGCATCGGTGAGCCCGCCGTTCGACTGCATGAACATGAGCCGCACGTCTGCGCCCAGTTCACGCCGCACTTGGTCGACATAGCGGCGCAGGATCGGCGAGAGATAGGCATCGACCACCGTCGTGTCGCCGCGTGCGACCAGCTTCATCAACGGGCTGACCTCGTGGCTGGCCGAGATCTGGGTGAAGCCGATTTCCTCGGCGATCCGCGCCACCTGCCGTTCATGATCCGGAAAGCGATAGCCGTGCATCAGCACGATGGCGATGGAGCGCAGGCCGCGTTCGTACGCTGCTTTCAAATCCCGGCGCGCGGCTTCGGCGTCCAGCGCGGCGATGACCTCACCCTCCGCGGTCAGCCGCTCAGCGATCTCGACCACCTCGGCGTTCAGCGGTTCGGGTAGCCGGATATCCAGGTCGAACAGGCGCGGCCGGTTCTGATAGCCGATCCTGAGCGCGTCGGCGAAGCCGCGCGTGATGGCGAGAAGGGAGGGCTCGCCCTTGCGCTCCAGCAACGCGTTGGTGGCGACCGTGGTGCCCATCTTCACGGCCCGGATCGTTCCGGCCGGGATCGGCGCGCCGGGTTCCAGGCCCAGCAGATGGCGGATGCCGGCGATGGCGGCGTCGCGGTAGCGCTCGGGATGCTCGGACAGCAGCTTGTGGGCAATGAGCGCCCCGTCCGGGCGTCGGGCGACGATATCGGTGAAGGTGCCGCCCCGGTCGATCCAGAACTCCCAGCCCGAAGCGCTTTGATCCATTCGATTGAGTTCCATACTATCAGTTTTCGATCGTCATTCCCGCGAAGGCGGGAATCCAGGAATGCATCCGCCAGCACGGAACGAGTCATGTCGCCGCGGACGCGGCTCTGGTCTGGATTCCCGCCTTCGCGGGAATGACGAACAGAAAAGCGATGCTAACCTGCCGATAGCGCGAATAAAACGGGCGACTCGGCGGAGCGCATGCCAACCGAAAAACACGAACAGGACCGCGAGGCGCTCGGGCTCACGGTCGAGCGGCACAGCATCGACCATATTCCTGCCGGCCAGCGCCACGGCTCGGTGACCAGTCTCTTCACCATCTGGTTCGGCGCCAACATGCATATGACCACGGTGGTGACCGGGGCGCTGGGCACGATCCTGGGGCTGCCGCTACCCTGGGCGATTCTGGCGCTGCTGCTCGGCAACCTGTTCGGGGCGGTGTTCATGGCGCTGCATTCGGCGCAGGGGCCAAAGCTCGGGATTCCGCAGATGATCCAGAGCCGGGCCCAGTTCGGCTTCCATGGCGCGATCCTGCCGCTGATGCTGGTGGTGCTGATGTATATCGGCTTCTTCGCCTCCTCGACCGTGCTGGGGGGCGGGGCGCTGGCCGACTGGCTGGGCATCGGCTTCGCGCCGGCCGCCATCCTGCTGTCGGCGGTTATCACCATGCTCACGATCTATGGCTATTGGGCGATCCACCGGCTTGAGAAAATATTCAGTGTCATCGCCTTCGCCGCCTTCCTGTTTCTCACCTGGCGGCTCCTGAGCCAGCACGATGTCGGCGCGGCCTGGCACGGCGGGCCGGCGCCGTTCGGCCTGTTCCTGCTGGTGCTGTCGATCGCCGCGACCTGGCAAATCACCTATGCGCCCTATGTCGCCGATTATTCGCGCTATTTGCCGGAGAACACGTCGATCCGCGCCGCCTTCTGGTGGACCTATGGCGGCAGCGTGCTGGCCACGGTGTGGATGATGGCGATGGGCGCGGTGGTGGCCGCGGTGGGCGGCAACACGTTCCACAGCGGCTCTTCCCAGTTCGTCGTCGATCTGGCGCCGGGACCGGTTCGCTCGTTCATTTCCGGCGTGCTCGTATTCGGCGTGATCGCCGCCAATGTGCTCAACCTCTACGGCATCTTCATGTCGGCGACGACGACCCTGACCGCGATCCGGCCGTTCAAGGTGACGCGGACGGTGCGGGCGGCGATGACGGTGGTGCTGGCGGTCATCGGAACCTTGGTCGCCATCCTGGGGCAGGGGAATTTCGTCCATAACCTGACGAACTTCATCCTGTTCCTCAGCTATTTCCTGATCCCCTGGACGGCGATCAACCTGGCCGATTTCTACTGGGTCCGGCAGGAACGCTATGACCTCAAGGCCATCTTCGACCCGGACGGGCTTTATGGCCGGATCAACTGGCGGACGATGGCCGCCTATCTGGCGGCGGTCGTGGCCGAGATCCCGTTCATGAGTACGGATTTCTATACCGGTGGCCTGGTCGGTCGGCTCGGTGGGGCGGATATCGCCTGGATCGTCGGGCTGGTCATCGCCGCTGCGCTCTATGCCGCGCTGATGCGGCCGGTGGTCAGGCCCGGGGGCGAGTGATCTCGATCAGGTAAAAATCCCCGGGCCCGATCGTCACGGCGGATGGTCCGGCGTCATCGATCTGCAAGGCGTCGAGCGGTTCCATATCCTGGCCGGCGGCAGTCAGCTTGCCGAGCGCGACGATGACCGTGGTGCCGCCGGACAGGGTTAATGCTTCGGCGGATTGCCGAATCATCCGGGACGCGAACCGGCCTCGGCGCGTCATGACATTGAGGTCCCGCGACAGCCCGCCTACGAGGTCGGCCTGGACAGCGGATTCGCCATGAAAGTCCAGCGCGGCGGTGTGCGGATCGAGCGTGACTGGGACGCCGCCCTCGATCGTCAGGGCGACCTTACCCTCGAGCACGGCGAGTTTCCGATCGATGCCGGGGAAGCGCGAAAACGGCCCGCTGCTGGCGATATCGGCGATACTGATCCGCCAGTCGAAATCGTCCATCGTCGCGCCGGCCGGGGAGACGATCACGTCGCGCGTCACCCCGCCACCGTTCTTCCAGGGGATCGCCGCCCGGTCGGCGGCGCGGAGCAGCCGCATCACCCGAGAATGCCCGGCAGGTCGAGCTGATGGGCGCGCGCCGCCGCGATGGCGATGTCGTATCCCGCATCGGCATGGCGCATGACGCCTGAGGCCGGATCGTTCCACAGCACACGCTCCAGCCGCCGCGCCGCCTCCTTGGTGCCATCGGCGACGATCACCATGCCGGCATGCTGGGAGAAGCCCATCCCGACGCCGCCGCCATGGTGCAGCGACACCCAGGTCGCGCCCGAGGCGGTGTTGAGCAGAGCGTTGAGCAGCGGCCAGTCCGATACGGCGTCGGAGCCGTCCTGCATCGCCTCGGTCTCCCGGTTGGGGCTGGCGACCGAGCCGGAATCCAGATGGTCGCGGCCGATCACCACCGGGGCCGTGAGCTCGCCCATGGCCACCATCTCATTGAAGGCGAGGCCCAGCCGGTGGCGGTCGCCCAGTCCCACCCAGCAGATGCGGGCCGGCAGGCCCTGGAACTTGATCTTCTGCCGGGCCATGTCGAGCCAGTTATGCAGATGGGCGTTGCCCGGCATCAGCTCTTTCACCTTGGCATCGGTCTTGTAGATGTCCTCCGGATCGCCCGAGAGGGCGGCCCAGCGGAACGGGCCGATGCCGCGGCAGAACAGCGGCCTTATATAGGCGGGGACGAAGCCGGGGAAATCGAAGGCGTTCTCGACACCTTCCTCCAGCGCCATCTGGCGGATGTTGTTGCCGTAATCGACCGTCGGCACGCCGGCTTTCTGGAAATCCAGCATGGCGCGGACATGGACGGCCATCGATTTGCGCGCGGCCGCCTCGACCGACTTCGGATCGCGCTCGCGCCCTTCCGCCCACTTCTCGAGCGTCCACCCCCGGGGCAGATAGCCGTTGACCGGGTCGTGCGCCGAGGTCTGGTCGGTCAGGATGTCGGGCAGCACGGCGCGGCGGTAGAGTTCGGGCAGCACATCGGCGCCCTTTCCGATGAGGCCGAACGAGA
>CAZNNJ010000614.1:0-4059 GCA_964574305.1 uncultured Rhodospirillales bacterium
GCCGGCGGCCCGATGCGCGCGGTGCTCGAAACCCTGGGCGTCCAGGACGTGGTGGCGAAGTCGATCGGCACGTCCAATCCGCACAACATGGTGAAGGCCACCCTGGCGGCCCTGTCGTCCGTCGTGAGCCCGCGCGTCGTCGCGGCGCGCCGCGGCAAGAAGATCGGCGACATTCTGGGCAAGCCGGAAGCCGGCGCCAGCGAACATGAAGGGGCCGTCTGATCATGGCCAACAAGCAGGAAGCGGTGGCCGAGAAGGCGACCGTCATCGTCACCCAGGTCGGCAGCCCGATCGGCCGCCGCCACGACCAGCGCGAGACGCTGGCCGGGCTGGGTCTGAACAAGGTCGGCCGCACGCGCGAGCTGGAAGATACGCCGGCCGTGCGCGGGATGATCGCCAAGGTCGCGCATCTGCTGCGCGTCGAGGCCTGAGGCCATTTTAAGTTAGGACTGGGCCATGAAACTCAACGAACTTCACGACAATCCCGGCGCCCGCAAGCCGCGCACCCGCGTGGGCCGCGGCATCGGATCGGGCAAGGGCAAGACCGGCGGCCGCGGCGTCAAGGGTCAGACCTCGCGCACCGGCGTGTCGATCAACGGCTTCGAGGGCGGCCAGATGCCGCTGCACCGCCGTATTCCCAAGCGCGGTTTCACCAACCACATGCGGATGGACTACGTCGTGGTCAATCTGGGCGACGTCCAGAAGGCGATCGACGCCAACAAGCTGGATGCCGGCGCCGTCATCGACGCCGAGGCGCTGGTGAAGTCCGGCGTTCTGCGCCGTTCGCGCGACGGCGTGCGCCTGCTGGCCAAGGGCGAGTTCGCCGCGAAGAAGCTGCGCTTCTCCGTGGTCGGCGCCTCCGCCGCCGCCATCGCGGCGGTCGAGAAGGCTGGCGGCACGGTCGAGCTCTTGAAGGCGAAGGCCGAGGCCGAAGCGGCCGGCTGAGCTTTTGGCCCTATATTCGCGCCAGGATTCTGAAATCTTCGCGAATATAGGGGTGGTTCGATCAGGCGGGGTGACTTATCTTTGAGGGTCAGTTCGCGCCTTCTGTCCAAGGATATTCGATGGCCTCCGCCGCCGAGCAACTCGCCGCCAATTTGAACTTCGGCGCCTTTTCGAAGGCGACCGAGCTCAAGAAGCGGATCTGGTTCACCGTTTTCGCGCTGATCGTCTACCGGATCGGCTGCTATATCCCGTTGCCGGGCGTCGATCCGCATGCCCTGGCGCAGATGTTTCAGCGCCAGTCCGGCGGCATCCTGGGCATGTTCGACATGTTCTCGGGCGGCGCGCTGCAGCGCATGACCATCTTCGCGCTGAACATCATGCCCTACGTTTCGGCATCGATCATCGTTCAGGTCATGACCATCGTCTCGCCTCAGCTGGAAGCCTTGAAGAAGGAGGGTGAGGCCGGGCGCAAGAAGATGACGCAATATACGCGCTATCTCACCGTCCTCCTGGCCGGCGTGCAGGCCTATGGCCTCGCCGCATCGCTGATGCGCAGCCAGGGCGTGGTCATCGATCCCGGCTATGTCTTCCTGGTCACCACCGTCGTCACCATGACCGGCGGCACCATCTTCCTGATGTGGCTGGGCGAGCAGATCACCAGCCGCGGCATCGGCAACGGCATCTCGCTGATCATCTTCGCCGGCATCGTCGCGACCCTGCCGCGCGGCCTGATTCAAACCCTGGAGCTGGGCTCGACCGGCGCGCTGTCGACCTTCGTCATCATCGCCATGGTGATCATGGTGGTGGCGGTGTTCCTGTTCATCGTCTTCATGGAACGGGCCCAGCGGCGCCTGCTGGTCCAGTATCCCAAGCGCCAGCAGGGCAACCGCATGTATGGCGGCGAATCCAGCCACCTGCCGCTGAAGCTCAACACCTCGGGCGTCATCCCGCCGATCTTTGCCTCGTCTCTGCTGCTGCTGCCGCTGACCATCACCGGCTTCGTCGGCGGCTCGCAGAACAGCGGCGGCGCGCTTGGCTGGATCATCCAGCAGATCGGCCACGGCAAGCCGCTCTATATGGTGCTCTATGCCGCCGGCATCATATTCTTCTGCTTCTTCTACACCGCCATCGTCTTCAACCCGCAGGAGACGGCGGAGAACCTGCGCAAGTATGGCGGCTTCATCCCGGGCATCCGCCCGGGCAAGTCGACCGCCGATTATCTCGACTATGTGCTGACCCGCATCACCGTCATCGGCTCGGCCTATCTGGTCGTGGTCTGCCTCATCCCCGAGATCGTGATCAATCAGTTCAGCCTGCCGTTCTATTTCGGCGGCACCAGCCTTCTGATCATGGTGACGGTGACGATGGACACGGTCGCACAGATCCATTCGCACCTTCTGGCGCATCAATATGAGGGATTGATCAAGCGCTCGAAGCTTCGCGGCGCCCGCAGCAATCGGGGTATCTGAGCGCGCGGCCCGTCACTGGTTAAAGATCGAAAGAAATTCGGCAATGAACATCATTCTGCTCGGGCCTCCGGGCGCGGGAAAGGGAACCCAGGCGCAACGCCTGGAAAAGGACTACGGCATCGTTCAAATCTCCACCGGCGACATGCTGCGTGCCCGCAAGAAGGCGGGGGACGCGTTGGGCAAGGAGCTGTCGGCGATCATGGATGCCGGCAACCTTGTCCCGGACGCGCTGATCATCCGCATGCTTGGCGAGCGCATCGAGCAGCCGGACGCCGCCAAGGGCTTCATCCTGGACGGCTTCCCGCGCACCGTGCCGCAGGCCGAGGCCCTGGACGCGATGCTGGACAGCAAGCATCTGAAGCTGGCCGCCGTCATCGAGCTCAGGGTCGATGAGGAGGCGCTGGTGACGCGCATCGCCGGCCGCTATTCCTGCGCCAAGTGCGGCGCCGGCTATCACGACGAGTTCCAGAAGCCGAAGGTCGCGGGTACTTGCGACAAATGCGGCGCGACCGAGTTCATCCGCCGCGACGACGACAAGCCCGAGGCCGTGCGCAACCGGCTGAAGGTCTATCGCGACCAGACCGCGCCGATTCTGCCCTATTACTCGGCGAAGGGCATGCTGCGGACGATCGACGGCATGGCCCCGATCGACGAGGTCTATCGGAAGATCACCGCCCTCCTGGGCTCGGCCGGCTGAGCGCGATGCGCGCCTTGGCCTGGATCGCGGTTGCGGCTCTGATGCCGGCATTAGGTGCCCGCGCCGACGTGCCGGAATCGAACGCCTGCACGCTGATCGCCAAGGAGGACGTCGGGAAAGTCGTCGGCGGCGCCGTCGCGGCGGCTGAGCGCATGGACGACGGCAAGACAGAGGACGGCGCCTACTCCTCGACCTGCGTATGGAAGGTGACGGGCCTGCCGCCCTTGCCGGCCAAGCCCAATGCGCCGTTCGGCGGCGCCGCCTTCGCCATGCTGAACACAATCACCTGGCCCGCCGGCAGCGGCATGGCGAAGAAGTACCTGGAGGACTTCCGCGACGCCGCCAAGCAGGACCTGATCGACCAGACCCCCGTTCCGGTGCAGGCCGGCGACGAAGCCCTGTTCTGGGGCGATGGGGTTGCGTTCCGCCGGGGCGATGTCAGTTTCGGCGTCTCGGTCCATGTCGGAACCGATAAGAAGCAGGAGCAGGCGCTGGAAACGGCGCTCGCCCGAAAAATCGTCGCGAACTTCGATGGCAAACAAGGTGCTGCGGGGCATTGACCTTGGAGAAACTGTCCCTATAATGCGCGACCTTCCGGAGTTTAGACGACCGGCTGATCGCGCGCGCCCCAATTTGGGGCATTTTTCGTTCGATCTAGACCTTTAGGAGCATGGCGTGGCCCGTATTGCTGGTGTGAACATTCCCGCGCAGAAGCGTGTCGAGATCGCTCTGCGCTACATTTATGGCATCGGACCGATGCGCGCGACCGCGATCTGCGCCAAGGTCGGCATCCCGACCGAGCGCCGGGTCAACGAGTTGACCGACGACGAGATATTCCGCATCCGCGAAGTGATCGACGCCGACTACAAGGTCGAGGGCGATCTGCGCCGCGACGTCGCCATGAACATCAAGCGCCTGATGGATTTGGGCTGCTATCGCGGCCTGCGC
>CAZNNJ010000615.1:0-4051 GCA_964574305.1 uncultured Rhodospirillales bacterium
GTGTCGTGCGAGAGCGTGGTCGCAAGCGCTGCGGTCGCCTCGTCGTTGCCGATGAACTTCTTCAGAACATCCTCGCGAGTGCCTGCGCCGAGGATGGTGAGGAGGTTCGTGCCCAGGAATTTGCGCTTGCGGTCGATGCGCACGTAAATGGCGCCGTCGGCCTCCGAATCGATCTCGATCCAGACGCCGCGGGACGGGATGATCTTGGTCCGGGCGAGGGCTTGGGGTTCAGGCTGCCGGTGCGAATTGGCGGTTTGACTCATCTTTTTCTCCAGCCTCAGCGCTTCGACTTCTTGTCCGACGCGTGCCCGTAGAAGGTGCGCGTCGGCGAGAATTCGCCGAACTTGTGGCCGATCATGTTGTCGGTCACCAAAACCGGGATGAACTTCTGGCCGTTATAGACGCCGAAGGTCAGCCCAACGAATTGGGGAAGGATGGTGGAACGCCGCGACCAGATCTTGATGACCTCGTTGCGACCCGATGCGCGCGACTTGTCCGCCTTCTTCAGAAGGTAGCCGTCGAGGAAGGGACCCTTCCAAACTGAACGTGCCATAGCTGCTGGCCTACTTCTTGTTCCGGCGACGGATGATCATCCGGTCCGAAACCTTGTTGTTGCGAGTCTTGTTGCCCTTGGTGCCCTTGCCCCAGGGAGTGACCGGATGACGGCCGCCCGAGGTACGGCCTTCGCCGCCGCCGTGCGGGTGATCGACCGGGTTCATCACGACGCCGCGGACATGCGGGCGGATGCCCTTCCAGCGGTTGCGGCCGGCCTTGCCCATCGACTCGTTAGACTTGTCGGGGTTCGACACCGCGCCGATCGTCGCCATGCACTCGCCGCGCACGATGCGCAGCTCGCCCGACGACAGCTTCAGCTGGGCATAGCCGGCATCGCGGCCGACCAGCTGGACATAGGTGCCGGCCGAGCGGGCGAGCTGGCCGCCGTGACCGGCCTTCATCTCGACGTTATGCACGATCGTGCCGATCGGCATGTTCCTGAGCGGCATCGCGTTGCCCGGCTTGATGTCGGCGCGTTCGGCCGAAATCACCGTGTCGCCGACCGCGATGCGCTGCGGCGCCAGGATGTAGGCCTGCTCGCCGTCGGCATAGGTGATCAGCGCGATGAAAGCGGTGCGGTTCGGGTCGTATTCCAGACGTTCGACCTTGGCCGGCACATCGAATTTGCGCCGCTTGAAGTCGACCAGGCGATAGCGGCGCTTGTGACCGCCGCCGCGCTGCCACGACGTGATGTTGCCGAAGTTGTTGCGGCCGCCGGTCTTGTTCAGACCCTCGGTCAGCGCCTTCACCGGCTTGCCCTTGTACAGTTCCGAGCGGTCGACCAGCACCAGCTGGCGCGTGCCCGGGGTCATGGGACGATATTGTTTCAATGCCATTTTATCAGACGCCCGTCGTCACATCGATCGACTGGCCGGCGGCCAGCGTCACGATTGCCTTCTTCACGTCCGACCGGCGACCCGGCAGACCCTTGAAGCGCTTCGTCTTGCCCTTGGCGATCAGCGTGTTGACCGCCTTCACCTCGACCTTGAACAGGGCCTCGACCGCCGCCTTGATCTCCGGCTTGGTCGCCGTAAGAGGGACGCGGAAAGTCACCTGGCCGTATTCCGAACCCATCGTCGCCTTTTCGGTGATGATCGGCGCGGTGATGATGTCGTAGTGCCGCGGATCGATATCCGCCTGCTCTACCGCCTTCCGGCCGAAGCCGAAACGGCGCTTTTTCGGTGCTGCGCTCATTTCAGGCGAGCCTCCAGATCGGTAACCGCGCTCTTGGTCAGGACCAAGGTGTTGCGGCGGATGATGTCGTAGACATTGGCGCCCACGCTGGGCAGCACGTCGACGAGCGGAATGTTGCGCGCGGCGCGGGCGAAATTCTCATTCACGGTCGCGCCGTCGATCACCAGCAGCGAGTCGAAGCCCATCGCCTTGAACGAGGCGGCCAGCGCCTTCGTCTTGTGGGTTTCGGCCACGGCCGTGTCGATGATCACCAGCTCGCCCGCCGCCGCCTTCGCGGACAAGGCGGTCTTCAGCGCCAGCTTGCGGACCTTCTTGGTCAGGTCGTGCTCGTGGGAGCGGACGACCGGCCCGAAAATCCGGGCGCCGCCACGGAACTGCGGGCTGCGCAGCGAACCCTGGCGGGCGCGGCCGGTGCCCTTCTGGCGGTACGGCTTCTTGGTCGTGCCGCTGATCTCGCTGATGCCCTTGGTCTTGTGGTTGCCGCTGCGGCGCTTGGCGAGCTGCCAGTTGACCGCGCGGAACAGCAGGTCCTGGCGGACCTCAAGACCGAAGATGGCATCGTCGAGCTCGATCTCGCCGACAGCCTCGTTGGCCAGATTCTTGACTTGAACCTTCATAATTCTCAGCCCTCGCTCTCAGGCGCGGCAGGCGCTTCCTCGGCCGGCGCCGCTTCGGAAGCGGGGGCCTCGGATGCAACCGCGCGCACGGCGGCCGGGAACGGCAGATCGTTCGAACGCGGCTTCTTCACCGCGTCGCGGATCACCACCCAATTGCCGTCGGAGCCGGGAACCGACCCCTTGACCATGATCAGGCCATTCTCGGCATCGACCTTGACCACCTGCAGGTTCAGCGTGGTCACCTGCTCGACGCCCAGATGGCCGGCCATCTTCTTGCCGGGGAAGGTGCGGCCGGGATCCTGGCGGTTACCGGTCGAACCATGGCTGCGGTGGGACACCGACACGCCGTGAGTCGCACGCAGACCACCGAAGTTCCAGCGCTTCATGCCGCCGGCGAAACCCTTGCCGACGGTCATCCCGGTCACATCGACCGACTGGCCGGCGACGAAATGGTCCGCCGTGATTTCCACGCCGACATCGACCAGAGCCTCGGGCGGGACACGGAATTCCATGACCTTCTTCGAGGGCTCGACGGCCGCCTTGGCGAAGTGCCCGCGCACCGCCTTGGAGACATTCTTGACCTTGGCCTTGCCGAATCCGAGCTGGAGCGCGGTATAGCCGTTGGTCTCGACCGTGCGGTGCGAGATGACCCGGCACTCATCCACCTTGAGGATGGTGACGGGCACCTGGTCGCCGGCGTCGTTGAAGAGGCGCGTCATGCCCATCTTCAGGGCGACGAGCCCGGTGCGTGTTGGTTGAACAGTGGTCATTGTACGACTCTTTACAGCTTGATCTCGACATCCACGCCCGCGGCGAGGTCGAGCTTCATCAGCGCGTCCACCGTCTGGGGCGTGGGATCCACGATGTCGAGAAGCCGCTTATGGGTGCGGATCTCGAACTGCTCGCGGCTCTTCTTGTCGATATGCGGACCTCTCAGCACCGTGAACTTCTCGACCCGGGTCGGCAGCGGGATCGGGCCCCGGACGCGGGCGCCGGTGCGCTTCGCGGTCGAGACGATCTCGCTGGTCGACTGGTCGAGAACACGATGGTCGAACGCCTTGAGGCGTATGCGGATGCTTTGAGTATCCATTTTTCCTTGTCCTAGCGGTGCTTAGGGTTAAGTCCCGCTAAAGCTTATTTCAGAACCTTCGCAACGACGCCCGAACCGACGGTCCGGCCGCCCTCACGGATGGCGAAGCGCAGGCCTTCATCCATCGCGATCGGCGCGATCAGCTTCACGGTGATCGACACGTTGTCGCCAGGCATGACCATCTCGGTGCCGGCCGGCAGCTCGACCATTCCGGTGACGTCGGTCGTGCGGAAGTAGAACTGCGGACGGTAGTTGGTGAAGAACGGCGTGTGACGGCCGCCCTCTTCCTTCGTCAGGATGTAGGCCTCGGCGGTGAAGTCGGTGTGCGGGGTGATCGAACCCGGCTTGGCCAGAACCTGGCCGCGCTCGACGTCCTCACGCTTCGTGCCGCGCAGCAGGCAGCCGACATTGTCGCCGGCCTGGCCCTGATCGAGCAGCTTGCGGAACATCTCGACGCCCGTGACGGTGGTCTTGGCGGTGGGCCTGATGCCGACGATCTCGACTTCCTCGCCGACCTTGACCACGCCGCGCTCGATGCGGCCGGTCACCACGGTGCCGCGGCCGGAGATCGAGAACACGTCTTCGATCGGCATCA
>CAZNNJ010000616.1:0-4043 GCA_964574305.1 uncultured Rhodospirillales bacterium
CTGCGGCGTTCACTGCCCGTGGCATGGGGCAATACCCGAATCCGGCCTAACGCCATCGCCCCTGGACTGTGCCCGACGGAAGGGGCCTGGAAGCCGCTGTGGCCCGGAGAAGAAGCCCAGCCTGCCTCTCCCATGGGACGCGTCGGCGAAATGCGCGAGCTGTGCAATCTGGCTTGCTTTCTCATTGGCCCTGGCGTGGACTTCCTGACCGCCCAAACGATCGCGATCGATGGCGCGGCCCATCAGGCGAGCGGTGCAAATTTCTCCCATCTCGGCTCATGGAGCGAGGCCAATGGGACGCGGCTCGTGATGCTATACGCGATGCCGATCGCAGTGATCGGGAACAGAGGGGCAGCAGAGTCTCGCAGGATGGCTGAACAACGATTCCCTACTTGATGCTTGCTCCGCTTCGGGAATGATCCCCGGTAAGAGGAATTTTAGGGCGTTCGCAGGCGGTTTGGTTGACGCCTGTCGTGCTGGCTGGGGCGCGTGCTCATTAATCGAGCTTAGGGCGGCCTCGCCATCCGAGCGGGCGCTGGAGCTGCTGCCGGTTTCGTGGAAAGCCAGGTGACCTAATCGACCTTCCGCTCGAACTCCCGTCGGGTAGCGTTGTAGAACCTCTCGATATAGTCGAAACATGGTGGGGGAATGCCAAGCTTTGCTTTGAGCGGGCCTCGATGTCGGTCATCTCACGTGCGAATTCGGCGGAGACGCAGTTCGTAGCAGATACTCACGAGTAGCCCTGAAAACTGACACGCTACCAGCGCTTCATGACCAAGTTGCGCTTGTAACCTTCGGCCAACCACTCATCAAGCATTTCGGTAAAGGCGAACGGGCCCTCCCCATAGGCATCCATGAAAGCCCTGGCGTTCTCCACTTTGCCCTCGCCATTATAGGCGCCCGGCGTACATTCCCGGAAGAATTCCTTGGGAAATGCCTGTTTGCGTTGCACCAATTCGTCCCACGCATCGACCGCCTCCGCGGTTATCTCGATCGACTTGATCCCAGAATCCATTGTGTCGCGGATCAGCTTGGCAATTCGCTCGCCCTCGACATCGGTCATGTAAGGGTAGTTGAATGTCGCCGCTCCTTTGAGCGACGAGACGAAGAAGAACGCGTTGGGAAAATGGTCAGTCATTAACCCCATGAACGTCATCGGCTCATGCGCCCAGCGTTGCGACAACTTCAATCCGTCACGACCAACCAGATCGCAAGCGATGCGATGAGTGAAGCCGTTGTTGATCTCGAACCCGCTGGCATAGACTAAGCAATCCACTTCGTACGATTGATCACCCACGATCACCTTGTTGCCGTCAATGCGGTCCACGCCCTTGCCGTTGGTGTCGACCAACGTGACGTTTGGCCGGTTAAACGTCGGGAGATACTGGTCGTGGAAGCACGGCCGCTTACACCAGCGGTTATACCAGGGCTTCAGTGCTTCCGCTGTCGCGGGATCCTTCACAATGTCATCGACGCGCTGTCGGATCTGGTCCATTTTCTTGAAGTCGGCGAGTTGCATGACTTCACCGATCTTCGCCGGATCGGTGGATTTCTTGAGATCGTCGTTGGCCCACAGCGCGACCATGCGCATTAGGTCGGTCCAGCCATCCGCAACGAGATCGACCTCCTGCGGCTTGCCCATGATGAGCGACTCGAAATTTTCCATCCGCTCTCTCTGCCAGCCGGGCTTCAGGCTTTTCGCCCATTCCGGGTCGGTCGGCTGATTGTTGCGGACGTCGACGCCGGACGGGGTGCGCTGGAACACGTAGAGCTGCTTGGACCATTCCCCTAGATGCGGAATGCACTGGATAGCGGTGGAGCTGGTTCCGATGATCCCGACCCGCTTGTCGACAAGGTTGGTGAGATTGCCGCTCCAGTCGCCGCCCGTATATTCGTAATCCCAGCGACTGGTATGGAAGGCGTGACCGGTGAAGGTCTCGATGCCCGGTATGCCGGGTAGCCGGGGGCGACTTAGCGGGCCGGTACCGAGGCAGATGAAGCGCGCCGTGAATGCATCCCCGCGATCAGTGCTGACAGTCCAGAGGCCGGTGTCCTCGTTCCATTCGAACGATTTCACTTCGGTCTGGAGAAGGGCATCCTTGTAAAGGTCGAAATGACGGGCGATGGCGCGGCTATGCTCCAGGATTTCCGGTGCGCCGACATATTTCATTGAAGGAACGTAATTGAGTTCCTCCAAATACGGCAGATAGATGTACGATTCGACGTCGCATAGCGCCCCGGGATACCTGTTCCAGTACCAAGTGCCGCCGAAGTCGCCTCCCTTTTCGACGATGCGGATTTTGCTCACGCCTTGTTTGCGCAGGCGCCCGGCGACCTGAAGGCCGGTGAATCCGCCGCCGAGAACGAGAACGTCGACCGAATCGAACACCGGCTTGCGGGTGAAGCCCGGCTCCGCGTGGGGATCATCCAGGTAGTGCGCGAACCTGCCGGACAAATCGACATATTGTTCAATGCCATCTTGGCGGAGGCGTTTGTCGCGCTCAGTTCGGTATTTCTGACGCAGTGCATCCGGATCGAAATCAGGCAATCCGCCTGCACCTTGTTGAACATTGCCCATGTCATCCTCCGTTGAACTTTTTTGAGAGTTCCTCAAATAACAAGCTTTCGTCAAGAGAAGGATTTTTGAATTTTGTCAAGGCGCCGCAGGAGCGCTTTGCTCAGCTGGCGCCGGAAAGTGGCAAAAAAAATTGAGGATTTGTAAAATTAGCTTGGCATGGGGAGCGGTTTGACTTAAGTAGGGATCAAACTCGGATGTGCGGTGCCGCTTGGATGTGCGGTGCCGAGCGACGCGCATCCCATTAGGAGAAGAGGCGACATGGACTTCGATCTGCCGCAGCGACTCACCGATTACCTCGCCGAGCTCGATCGGTTCATTGATGCCGAGATCAAGCCGTTGGAGCGGCAGGATGACAACATCCGTTTCTTCGATCATCGGCGCGAATATGAACGCACGGACTGGGAGCGTGGCGGTCTGCCGCGCAAGGAGTGGGAAGAACTGACCGCGGAAGCCCGGCGTCGCGCCAATGCGGCCGGTCACTTTCGCTATGGCTGGCCCCAGGCGCTGGGCGGGCGAGGAGGCTCGCAGCTCGATCTGGCGGTCATCCGCGAACATCTCGCCGCCAAAGGTCTAGGCCTTCACAATGACCTGCAGAACGAGCACTCCATCGTCGGCATCGATCCGTTTGTCGTGATGTTCGAGTCCTTCGCCACCCCGCAGCAATTTGAGCGCGACGCCGCGAAGATCATGTCGGGGGAAATTTTCCCCGTCTTCGGCCTGACCGAGCCGAACCATGGATCGGACGCGACATTCATGGAAACCACAGCCGTCCCCCATATGAAGGATGGCAAATCCGGCTGGCTGATCAACGGCGAGAAGATGTGGACCACCGGCATGGATAAGGCGACCCATGTGATGGTGTTTGCGCGAACCTCCGGAAAAGCTGGCGAGGCGACTGGAATCACGTGCTTCGTTGTCCCAGTCGCGGCGCCAGGTCTGAAGATCGAGGAGTGGCTGTGGACATTCAATATGCCGACCGATCATCCGCGCGTCAGCTACACCAACGTCTGGGTTCCGCAGGACAGCTATTGGGGCGAGATCGACCGGGGCCTCGGGCTCGGCCAGAGCTTCGTGCATCAGAACCGTATCCGTCAGGCGGCTTCGAGCCTCGGCGCCGCCACCTATTGCATCGAGGAAAGCGTCAAGTATGCCCGTCAGCGCAAGCCGTTCGGCAAACCTCTTTCCGATAACCAGGCGATCCAGTGGCCATTGGTGGAACTGGCGACCCAAGCGGAGATGCTACGCCTGCTGATCCGGAAGACGGCCTGGGAAATGGACCGGATGGAGCACAAGCAGATCGAGTGGCAACTCTCGGACAAGGTTTCGATGTGCAATTACTGGAGTAATCGCCTGGTCTGCGAGGCGGCCGACAGAGCAATGCAGGTGCACGGCGGCATCGGCTACTCGCGGCACAAGCCGTTCGAGCACATCTACCGCCACCACCGCCGCTACCGCATCACCGAGG
>CAZNNJ010000617.1:0-4042 GCA_964574305.1 uncultured Rhodospirillales bacterium
TCTCCGCGCCCATCACTTCCTCCAGCGGCGTTTCCTTCTGGTACATCGCCTTGGGGTTCATGGTGGAGTGATGGTGGTTCTTGACCGACACCTTGGCGAACTGCGCGAAGCTGGTGCCGTATTTGGCCGCATGCTCGATGCCGGATTCGGCGAAGACTGCCGGCATCGAAGCCGAGCCCATCAGGCCCTCCAGCGGAATGCCGGTCTCGGCCCCGGCGCCCAGCATGCCGCGCGGCATCTTCTCGACGCCCACCGCGAGCACGACGTCGAACAGGCCGGCCTTGATCGCGATCCATGCTTCGCGGAAAGCCGATGCGCCGGTGGCGCAGGCGTTCGAGACATTGGTGACCGGTATCCCGGTCTGGCCGAGCTCGCGCATGATGCCCTGTCCGGTCATGTCGTAGCTGCCGAAGACCGAGCCGCAATAGAGCGCCTGGACATCGCGGATGGTGAGACCGGCATCGTCGAGCGCCATCAGGGCCGCCTCGCCGCCCAGCTTGGGGAAGGTCACGTCCGGGTAGCGCCCGAAGCGGACCATGTCGATTCCCTGGATAAAGACATCGGCCATGATCGCCTCCTCAGACGGCGGGTTCGAAGAAATAGGAGATGTAGGACGCGCCGTCCTTGTCCTTGCGGCCCATCGCATCGCCGAACACGACCTTGACCGGCAGGTCGGGCGGCAGGGCCTCCGGTTCCGCCGCGACGGCAACCAGATTGCCCTTCAGCGACAGCCCGTCCTCCAGGTCGACGATCGCCGAGACGAAGGGCACGGGCACGCCGGGATAGGATCGGCGGACGATCGACCAGGCATGAAGCGTGCCCCGCTGCGCGCCGCGGAACAGGTCGAAACCGGCCCGGCCGCCGCAGGCGGGACAGGCCAGCCGTTCGTCGGTCATCACCGCGCCGCAGGCGCGGCAGCGGCGCCCCTCGATGAAGGGTTCGCCGGAATCGTCGAACTTGATGAAGGAAACGGCAGGCTTCGGCAGCGCAGCGTCGGTCATGGGAACCTCGAAATCGTTTGCCCGTCAAAGTCGCTGGGTCGTGAACCAAAATCCCGCAAAATCGCACCGCGGCAAGTCGATCCCCGTGGCGCCGGGAACATATCGCCCCCATGATAACGCCAGGCTTCGCCTTGTCAGGCGAGACGAATGAAGGCGATGCCCTATGCATCTGGAATGCGGCAGGAGGGGTTGATGGCCTATGACGGCAAATGGCTGAAGGCGCCTCAGGACGTACTTTTCGCCGTGGCGGACCGCGTCGCCCGGGTCACGCTGAACCGGCCGGAAAAGCGCAACGCGCTGACACCCTCCATGCTGCAGGAACTGCATGACGCGCTGCTGGAGGCCGACGACAGGACCGATGTCAGCGTCATCATCCTGGAGGGCGCCGGCAAGGATTTCTGCACCGGCTACGACCTGGGCGGCGTCTATGCCGGCCGCAAGGAGGAAGACGCGGCGCGCGCGGCTGAGGCCATCCCCTATCGCAGCTCGATCAACAGTTTCGACGACGATTGCTGGTTCCTGGAGCGGCAGCAGGCGCTGACCACCATCATCTTCGACCTGCACAAGCCGGTGATCGCGCGCGTGCAGGGGAACTGCATGGCCGGCGGCACCGACCTGGCGCTGATGTGCGATTTCGTCATCGCCGCCGCGGATGCCAGGATCGGGTTTCCGGCGACGCGGGCCAATGGGTCGCCTCCCAATCATATGTGGATCTATCACTGCGGCCCGCAATGGGCAAAGCGGCTGCTGATGACCGGCGATTCGATTTTGGGAAAGGACGCCGCGAAGATCGGGCTCGTTCTGGAGGCCCCGCCGGCGGCGAAGCTCGACGCCGCGGTCGGCGAGCTTGCGCGGCGCCTGTCCTGCGTCGATGCCGAGCTGCTGTCGGCGCAGAAGCGGATCGTCAATCTGGCGCTCGAGGGCATGGGGGCGCGGACCCTGCAGCGCATGGCGGCCGAAACCGACGCCCGCGCCCATCTCTCCAAGGGGCCGCGCCGCACCCGGTTCAAGGCCGACATGGCCGAACACGGCCTGAAGCAGGCGCTCAAGAACCGCGACGAGCCTTTCGGCGACGGGCTGGTGAAGCTCACCGAAGACTGAATCGGTAGTCGGAAAAAAATCGAACGCCGTTCGAAAAACTCTCTTGCGCACTCCTAGTTGTTATGACAACCTATCGTCATAAAGACTTTCTGGGGAGTGAGTTCCATGTTCCGTTCGCTATCGCCCAAGAAGATCAAGTCCGCTGAGCGGGTGCTTGAAGTGTTGCGGTATTTCAACGCCGATCGCGAGGAGGCGACGGTCATGGATATCGCCAGGGAAATGGGCTACCCGCAGTCCAGCACATCCGAGCTGCTGCGCTGCCTGGTGATGCTGGGCTATCTGCACCGCGACCGTTACGCCCGGACCTACCGGCCGACCGCCCGCGTGGCGCTGCTCGGCGCCTGGGTCCAGCCCAAGCTGTTCCGCCGCGGCCATCTGCTGCCGATGCTCGACCGGCTGGCGGAGGAAACCGGCCTGACGGTGTTCCTTGCCTCCAAAGTCGGCCTCACGGTCCAATACATCCATGTCGTGACGGCGCGCGAAGGCGGGCCGGCCACGCTGGCGGAGGGCGCCACCACGCATCTGCTGCACTCCGCCCCAGGCAAGGCCCTGCTGTCGACCCAGGACCAGGATCTGACGCGCAAGCTGATCCACCGGCTGAACGCCGAGACCGAGGACCCGGCCTCGAGGATTTCCGCCGCCGCCTTCGCCGACGAGATCGGCCAGGTCCGGACCCGCGGCTATGCCGTGGGCCCAAGCGACGGCGATTACGGAATCGTCAGCATCCTGCTGCCGCGCACCCGGGCCGACGCCACGACCGACGAGCGGCTGGTGATGGGCATCCACGGTCCCGCTGCCACGATCGCCGAGAACGAAGAACAGTTCGTCAGCGTGATGCGCGGCGCGGTCGCCCGCCATCTGCGTCCGGTGCGGGTCCCGGCCAATGTGTCGATGCAACAACCGCAGCAACAGCCGGAACTGGCCCGCGCTGTCTAAGCTTCCCAGGGACGCCGCATTACAGGGCGGCGTCCCCACCGAGAATGACCGTCGCCTGGCTGGACAGAACGCCGCCATTGCCGTGCGCCAGAGCCAACTCGACGTCGGCGACCTGCCGGCCTGGCGCCTCGCCCTTCAGCTGCCGCACCGCTTCGACGATCGCCAGCAGGCCGTACATGCCGGGATGGGCGCAGGACAGCCCGCCGCCATTGGTGTTCACCGGCAACGCGCCGCCCGGCGCGATCCGCCCGCCCTCGACAAACCGCCCGCCTTCGCCCTTGGGGCAGAAGCCCAAATCCTCGAGGAACAGGATCGTGTTGATGGTGAAGGCGTCATAGAGCTGCACGACATCGATCTCGCCCGCGGACACGCCCGCCTGGGCATAGGCGCGGGCGCCCGAGCGGGCCGCGCCGGTCACCGTCAGGTCCGGCATCCAGGAGATTTCGCGGTGCGTCGTTTCCGACGCCGCGCCCAGCACGTAGACCGGCTTTGCCGATAGCGACCGCGCCCTGTCGGCGCGGGTCATGACGACAGCCGCCGCGCCGTCGGTGACCAGGCAGCAATCCAGGACCGAGAGCGGGTCGGAGACGAGGCGCGACCCCAGATAGTCGTCCAACGACAGGGGATCGCGCTTGAACGCCTCCGGATTGAAGGCGGCCCACCCACGCGCCGCGACGGCGACCTCGCCAAGCTGCGCCTTCGTCGTGCCGAACTGGTGCATATGCCGGGCGGCGGCCAGCGCGTAGGAGCTGACCGGGTTGATCGGCCGGTACGGCGCCTCATAGCGCATCGGCTGGACCGTGCTCACATGCTTGCCCGAGGCCGTCGCCTGGTTGCTGCCATAGGCGATCAGCGCGGTGTCGATCGCGCCGGCGTCGAGCAGCCAGGCGGCCAGCTCGACATAGCACTGGAACGCCGAGCCGCCGGTGCGGCTATTGTCGATCACCTTGGGATGGATGCCGAGATACTGGGCGAAGGACAGGCCGCCCAGCGTGTCGGTGCCG
>CAZNNJ010000618.1:0-4039 GCA_964574305.1 uncultured Rhodospirillales bacterium
GCATCAAGACCGACCCGCTGAAATTCGCGTCCGACCGGCTGTGGACCTATGAGGTCGGCACCAAGAACCGGCTGGACGACAACCGCCTGTCGGTCAACGCCGCCGGCTATTACACCAAGTGGGACAATATCCAGCAGCAGGTCTATCTGCCGACCTGCGGCTATTACGTGACCTTGAATGTCGGCGACGCAGAGATTTATGGCGGCGAGCTGGAGGCCAGCTACAAGCCGATCCCCGACCTGACATTGGGCCTGACCGCCGCTTATCAGCACGCCTCGATCACCCGGACCGACAACGCCCAGACCGTGGCCGTCGGTCAGCGGCTGATCGACGTGCCGTACCAGTCGCTGACGGCCTCGGTGCAGTACGACTATCCGCTGTCGAGCGATACGACGGTCACGGTCCATGCCGATTACGACTGGACCGGCCGGTCGAACGGCAGCTACCAGATCGGCAACTCGGATTACTACAACCCAAGCTACGGCGTGCTGAACGCCAGCGTCAGCCTTGAGACCGAGAGCTACGACGTCGCGCTCTATGCCAAGAACCTGAACGACGATCGCACGATCATCCAGCGGCCCGAGCTCAACACCGTGATCGAGGGCTACACCGTGCGGCCGCTGACCGTCGGCGTCAGCGCCAAATACCGCTTCAACCCGTAAGGATCGTTAGGATGCGTTCGTATAGCTGGATCGGCGTTGCCCTGGCCGCCTGCCTGACGCTGGCGGGACAGGCCGAGGCGGCGCCAAAGACCTCGTTCCGCATCGCCTGGTCGATCTATGTCGGCTGGATGCCGTGGCCCTATGCCGCCGAGACCGGCATCCTCAAGAAATGGGCCGACAAATACGGCATCCAGATCGAGATGGTCGAGGTCAACGACTATGTCGAATCGATCAACCAGTACACCGCCGGCGCCTTCGATGGCGTCGCCGTCACCAACATGGATTGCCTGACCATCCCCTCGGCCGGCGGCGTCGACACCACGGCGATCATCCTGGGCGATTATTCCAACGGCAACGACGCGGTGATCCTGAAGCGCTCGGGCCCGGATGACCATCCGAAGCTGGCGGATATCGCCAAGCGGACGGTCAATCTGGTCCAGCTTTCGGTCTCGCAATATCTGCTCGCCCGCGCCTTCGATACCGTCCATCTGACCGAGCGCGACGTGAAGCTGGTCAACACGTCGGACGCCGATATCGTCGCCGCCTTCGGCACCAAGGATGTCGGCGCCGTCGTCACCTGGAACCCGCAGGTGGGCGAGGTGATGAAGAGCCCGCTGGCTGAGAAAGTGTTCGATTCCTCCCAGGTGCCGGGGGAGATCATCGATATGCTGGCGCTGAAGACCGACGCGATCAAGGACAACCCCAAGCTCGCCATGGCGCTTGCCGGCGCGTGGTATGAGGTGATGGCGACGATGGCGGCCCACGATGCGCCGTCGCAGGCTTCGCATGAGCAGATGGCGAAAGACTCCGGTACCGACCTCGCCGGTTTCGACAAGCAGCTCACCACCACGCATCTGTTCAGCGACCCAGCCGATGCGGCCGCGTTCGCCGACAGCCCGGCGCTGTCCAAGACAATGGATCTGGTCCGCAAATTCTCGTTCGACCATGGGCTCTTGGGCCAGGGCGCGCCGTCGGCCGACGTGGTCGGTATCCAGTTCCCGGATGGGACCGTGCTGGGCGACAAGGCCAATGTGAAGCTGCGCTTCGACGATCAATTCATGAAGCTGGCGGCGGCGCGCAAGCTTTGAAGCACCGGCTGATCAACCTCAAGCCGGGCCGCGGCGGGCGGATCGCCTGGGGCGCGGTTCCCTTCATCGTCGCGATCGCGGTCTATTTCGTCTTCTCGGCGCTGCGCCTGGCCGAGAACCCCAACGACAAGCTGCTGCCCGGCCTGTCGAGCTTCGGCGCCGCGATCCAGCGCGTGGCGATCGACCGCGATGTGCGGACGGGGGAAATCCTGCTGTGGCTGGACACGCTGTCGTCGCTCATGCGGCTGGTGCTCGGCCTCGGCGCGGCGACGCTGCTGGGGTTGGTCTTCGGCGTGGCGACCGGCGTCATCCCTTACGTCCGCGCCGGCCTCGCGCCCTTCATCGCAGTGCTGTCGATGATCCCGCCGATGGCGGTGCTGCCGATCCTGTTCATCACTTTCGGCCTGGACGAGGTGTCGAAGGTGGTGCTGATCGCCATCGGCATCACCCCCTTCCTGATCCGCGACCTGGCGCTGAGGGTCGCGGAAATGCCGGGCGAGCTGATCATCAAGGCCGAGACTTTGGGCGCCTCGACCTGGCAGATCATCCTGCGCGTCGTCCTGCCTCAGATCGCGCCCAGGCTGGCGGATTCGCTACGGCTTTCGCTGGGCCCGGCCTGGCTGTTCCTGATTTCGGCCGAGGCGATCGCCGCCCAGGATGGGCTGGGCTATCGCATCTTCCTGATGCGCCGGTACCTGGCGATGGACGTGATCCTGCCTTATGTCGCCTGGATCACCCTGCTCGCCTTTGTCATGGACTGGCTGCTGCGCCTGTTCAACCGACGCTGCTTTCCGTGGCTGACGGCAGCTACGTCATGAGCCATGTCTCGGTCCGCGACCTGTGGATGGAATATCCCGGCCAGGTGGTGCTGGAGCGGGTCAATCTCGAAATCCCGTCGGGCTCGTTCAATGTCCTGATCGGCCCGTCCGGCTGCGGCAAGACCACCTTCCTGCGGCTGCTGCTGTCGATGGAGCAGCCGACGCGCGGCTCCATCCTGCTCGACGGCGAGGCCCTGCCGGCCGAGCCGGGCCCGGATCGCGGCATCGTCTTCCAGCGCTATTCGGTTTTCCCGCACCTGACGGTGATCCAGAATGTGATCCTCGGCCTCGAATTCGCCCGGTCGCGCGGTCTGGGGAAACTGTTCGGCGCGGCCCGGCGGCGTGCCGTGGAAGAGGCCGACAGGTGCATCGAATCAGTCGGTTTGGATGCCGCGCGCGACAAGTATCCGGCTCAGCTGTCGGGCGGCATGCAGCAGCGCCTGGCCATCGCCCAGACCCTGATCCGCAGACCTAAGCTGCTGCTGCTCGACGAGCCGTTCGGCGCGCTCGATCCCGGCACCAAACAGCAGATGTACGAACTGACGACACGCCTGTGGCGCGAGGAAAAGATCACGGTTTTCATGGTGTCGCACGACCTGAAGGAGGCTTTCACCCTGGCGACGCGGGTGCTGACTTTCGATAAGGTCCGCATCGATCCCGATGCGCCCGGCCGCTATGGCGCGACGATCACGTTCGACCTGCCGCTCGCCAAGAAAGCAGCCCTGACGGAGGCCTGAAACTTTCGCTGCGATGCAACTAAGATTGTAAACAACGTCATGCATCGTGACCTTTCGGTCGGTTACGCTCCCCTATCAAAAAGTCTCAGATTTCCTGAGCTGGAAGAGGAGGTCAGCGATGTCGGCGAAAGGGATGAGCGTGCGCGCCGGATTACTGTGCGCCGCAGCATATATCGGCGCCTCTTCGTTTTCGTTGCCGGCCGCCGCACAGGATCAGGGCGCCGCCCCGCCGGCGGGACAGCTCGAGGAAATCGTCGTCACCTCGACCAAGCGGACCGAGAATCTCAAGGCCGTTCCGCAAAGCATTTCCGTCATCACCGGCACGCAGCTGCAAGAGCAGCATGTCGCGGACTATGCCGACCTGGGCCGCAACGTACCAGGTCTCTCCTTCACCAATTCGGGCGGCCCGGGCCTCAGCAATATCGAAATCCGCGGCATCAGCTCCAGCATCGGCTCGCCGACCGTGTCGATCTATCTGGACGACACGCCGATCTCGATCCGCAACAACGGCTTCTATGCCGGCCAGCCCGAGCCGGTGCTGCTCGACCTGGCGCAGAGCGAGGTGTTGCGCGGCCCGCAGGGCACGCTCTACGGCGCAAGCTCGATGGGCGGCACGATCCGTCTGGTCTCCAATCCGGTCAGCCTCACCCAATACCAGGGCAGCGTCTATAGCGAGCTGTCCGAGCCCGAGCATGGCGGCTCCTTCCTTGCCCGCCTCGAGACGGTCAGGCCCG
>CAZNNJ010000619.1:0-4037 GCA_964574305.1 uncultured Rhodospirillales bacterium
GTACGCTGCGACGAAAAACGTGCCGCTCATCGTGATCAGGAACTGCAGCGAGTCAGCGACCGAGCTGTCGAGTATGCGGGCGGCGCGGTGCCAGACCTCGGCGATCTCGGACCCCTTGCCGACCGCGACCTTGCCGGTGATCCGGACGGTTTCGAGTTCCGTTGCAACCCGCTCGCCGAGCCGCTTCTGCTGGGCTGTCAGCTCCTCGATCTGGCTCTGGGTGGTGGAGAGCTCTCCTTGCACCTTGATCAGGTCGTCGACCTTGGCGTCGGTGCGCTTCGCCAATTGGGTCAGCCGGTCGCGATAGTCGACGAGCTGGGCGAGGCGCCGGTCGCCGTCCATGATCGCCGCCGTCAGGTCCTCGGCCGAGGTCGAGCGGGAAACGACCGACACGTCGCTTGCCTGCTCGCCGGGCAGAGGCTTCAGCGCCGCCTGCTCGAACGGCCCGACCGCCTCATGGGTCAGCCGCACCGATAGCGTCGCCTCGGGGTGCCGGTATTGGTCGAACCCGGTCTCCTCGATATGGGCGTTCAGCAGCACGCAACCGACGATGGTCCCGTCGAGGCAGGCGTCCCGTGCTTGCTCGAAACGCAACTTGACCGTATCCGCCTTGGTTTCGATCGAAAGGTCGTGGGAATAGGCGAGCTTCGGGCCCTCCGGATCGGCCTTCTTGCCGGCCATCATCCGCATATCCGCCGCGGCTGGCGCAGGCGCCATGGCATCCATCGCGGCGGTCGAATCGGATCGTTTCCCATCGCATCCGCCGAGCGCAAGCACCACGGCAATCGCGCAGACCGAACGCAGCATGACCTTCCTCCCTCTGTCAGGCCCGGGCGGGCATCACATGAGAGAGGCTATTTACAGATCGTGGCGGAAATATTGCGTGGCGAGCGGATTGGAAGCGGAAGATTTTCAACGCGGAGGGCGCAGGACCGCCGAGGGCGCGGAGCAAGGAAAAAGAATTCTCACCACAAAGAACACTAAGATCACCAAGTCACCGGATCAGAATGCAGGCAGCGCGGGCCGTTTCGATAAGTGTGGCCATTCCAACGGGCCTCGGCCTCTTAGTGTTCTTCGTGCTCTTTGTGGTGAAAGGATTTCTTTCTTAGCAGGCTCCTACCTCCGCGCCCTCGGCGGCCCTGCGCCCTCCGCGTTAAAATCTTAGCCGGCTTTCAAACGTCAGACGTTGAACCGGAAATGCATCACGTCGCCGTCCTGGACGACGTACTCCTTGCCCTCGGAGCGCAGCTTGCCGGCGTCGCGGGCGCCCTGTTCGCCGTTATTGGCGACGAAGTCGTCATAGGCGATGGTCTCTGCGCGGATGAAGCCGCGTTCGAAGTCGCCGTGGATCACGCCGGCGGCTTCCGGCGCCTTGGCGTTGCGGCGGACGGTCCAGGCGCGGGCCTCCTTCGGCCCGACCGTGAAATAGGTGATGAGGTCGAGCAGGGCGTAGCCCGCGCGGATCACCTTGTTGAGGCCGGGCTGGTCGAGGCCCAGCGTCTCAAGGAAATCTTTTTGCTCCTCGGGCGACAGCTGGGCGATCTCGGATTCGATTGCGGCCGAGATCACCACCGTCTGGGCGTGCTCGGCTTTGGCGCGCTCGGCGACCCGCTCGGTCAGCGCGTTGCCGGTCGCGGCATCGTCCTCACCCACGTTGCAGACATAGAGCACGGGCTTGCCGGTCAGCAGCTGCAACTGTTTGAAGATCGGCTTCTCGTCGGCGGTGAGCGCCACCGAGCGGGCGGGCTTGCCGGCCTGCAGCGCGGCCAGGGTCTTTTCCAGCACCGGCAGCTGCAGCTTGGCCTCGGCATCGCCGCCCTTGGCCTTCTTGGCGGCGTTGGTGACGCGCCGCTCCAGCCCCTCCATGTCGGCCAGCATCAGCTCGGTCTCGACCGTGTCGGCGTCGCGCAAGGGATCGACCGAGCCCTCGACATGGGTGATGTCGGTGCTCTCGAAACAGCGCAGCACATAGAGGACGGCGTCGACCTCGCGGATGTGGGCCAGGAACTGGTTGCCCAGCCCCTCGCCCTTGGACGCGCCGCGCACCAGGCCGGCGATGTCGACGAATTCGAGCTGGGTCGGGATGATCGTCGCCGACTTACCGACCTTCGCCAGCGTGTCCAGGCGCGGATCGGGCACGGCGACGCGGCCGACATTGGGCTCGATCGTGCAGAACGGGTAATTGGCCGCCTGCGCCGCCTGGGTCGCGGTCAGCGCATTGAACAGGGTCGATTTGCCGACATTGGGCAGCCCGACGATACCGCACTGGAAACCCATCAGTCCGCCTCTTTCGCAACTTTGGTGCCGGGGGGCCGCTGCGGCACCAGCCTGGCGGCGACCTTCGTCATGAACAGTTCAGGCTTGCCCTCGGCCATTGCCGCGAACTCGTCGGCCATGGCGTCCAAGAGCGGGTCCAGCCACTCCCGGTCGGCCTTGGCGAAGCCGTGCAGCACATAACCGTGGACCAGCTCCTTGACGCCGGGATGGCCGATGCCGATCCGCACGCGCCAGAAGTCGGGGCCGATGGCGGCGTCGATCGAACGGATGCCGTTATGGCCAGCCGTCCCGCCGCCCTTCTTGACCTTCATCTTGCCCGGGGCGAGGTCGAGCTCGTCATAGAGCACGATCACCTGCTCGGGCTTCAGCTTGTAGAATTGGACAGCCTCGGCGACGGCGTCACCGGAGCGGTTCATATAGGTGGTGGGCTTCAGACCCAGCACCCTGGCCGGACCGATCCGGCCTTCGGCCGTCAACCCGCGGAACCGGCTCTTGGGCGAGCCGAAGCCATGGCGAGACGCGATGCGCTCCAGCGCCATGAAGCCGACATTGTGCCGGTGCAGGGCATATTCGGGCCCGGGATTGCCGAGCCCGACCAGGAGCGCATCCAAGGCGGGTCAGCGCTTGCGCGCTTACTTCTTGTCGGCGTCGGCGGCGGTCGACGCGGCTGCGGCCTCCGCCGCGTCGGCGGCATCGTCGCTCTTCAGACCGGACGGAGCCACGATGGTCGCGATTGTGAAGTCGCGGTCGGAGATCGACGACGTCACGTTGGCTGGCAGCTTCACATGGCTGATATGGACGGAATCGCCGACCTCGAAGCCGGTCATGTCGATGGTGATGTGATCGGGGATCGCTTCCACCGGGCAGACCAGGTCGACCTCATGGCGGACGATGTTCAGCACGCCGCCGCGCTTCAGGCCCGGCGAGGCTTCCTGGTTGACGAACTCGACCGGCACCGCGACTTCGATCGTCGCGTCGGCGGCGATGCGCAGGAAGTCGACATGGATCGGATTTTCGTTCAGCGGGTGGAACTGCACGTCGCGCGGCAGCACGCGGTGCTTCTTGCCGTCGACATCCAGCTCGATCAGGTGGTTGAAGAAGGCGGCGCTGTGGGCGCGGCGGGCCAGGTCCTTCAGCTCGAGGGCAACCATGACCGGCGGCTCCTTGCCGCCGTAAATAACCGCGGGCACCCGGCCTTCACGCCGTGTAGCCCGGGCAACCCCCTTGCCGGCCCGGTCCCGTGGCTGAGCCACGAGGGTGACGATGTCGCTCATCGGAAACTCCGTTACATGGCGTGCGCGCGCGGCCAATCCGCGACCCCGGACACCATACCATCCAGGCCCGGCCTCCAGGGGTGCCGGCACCGTTCAGCAAAAAGCCTCAGGACAGAAGCGCGGTGTTATGGTCCGAAGCGCGGCAAGTGTCAAACCCTGCCGCGGTAATACTCAGGAAAAAAGCCTACTTCGTCCCCTCGGCCGCGACCTTCTTGTTGATCAGGTCGACCAGCGCGTCGGCGCCGCCGGTGCGCAAGGTCGCGGCGAATTCGGAGCGGTAGTTGGCGAGCTGGCTGATGGTGCCCGACAGATAGACGTCGATGATCTTCCAGTCGTCGCCGGTCTTGCGCAGGCGGTAGTTGAGGTCGACCGCGTCGTCGTTCGGGCGCAGCATCTTGGTTTCGACGACGGTGTCGGCGTTGGCCGGCGATTCGCCGGTGATTTGGAAGGACTCGCGGCCTTAGCCGTGGCAGCGCCCAACGAAGG
>CAZNNJ010000620.1:0-4034 GCA_964574305.1 uncultured Rhodospirillales bacterium
GGGGTGTTGGCCGGGCGTGACTTCCGTCGGTTGTTCGCGACCCGGCTGGTCTCGGGCGACGAGGTGACGATGGGCGGCTTCGACGACACCTGTGAATGCGGGCGCACCGGGCCGTATCTGGAGGCAACGATCCGCCGCTTCAGCGAGGCACAAGGCGGCGACGACAAGATCAACTGCGCCGGCGCCCCCGAGGCGCACGACAAGGCGATGGATTTCCTGGTGGGGAGGACGCAATGAGCAGCTTTACGGTTCCCCTGCTGCTGCGTGGCCAGGTCATCGACGAGGCCACGGTCGAATTCGGTGGAAGACGCGGCGGCGTCAGCTTTCGCGCGCCGGACCTGTCGAAATATCTGAACGAACTGACGCTCAGCGCGCCGTCGAAGATGGGCGATCTCTATGCGATCAGCTTGGAGGAGATCTTCGATTTCCTCAGCAAGCTGGGCGAGCGGCTGCACCCAGCGGACAATCCGTATTTACAGGAATCGTTCGAGCTGTCGCGGGCGACCTCCGGCCTGTCGGACAGCATCCTGCGCCATCACTACGAGGGCATCCCGAACTATTTCCGCAAGGAGGCGACGCGCGACATCGCCGAGCGGCTGATCGGCATCGATTATCTGGAGGGCTGGGTCGAGCAGCCGCAGACGACCCAGAAGCAGACCCGCCTGTCCATCCGCGCGGTGGGGGCGCGGGCGGTTCATATCATCGCCGGCAACGTGCCGGTGGTGGGCGTGGCGACGGTGATCCGCAACGCCATCACCCGCTCGGACGCGATCATCAAGACACCGTCGAACGACCCGCTGACCACAGCCGCTGTGGTCCGCACCATGATCGACATGGACCCGGACCATCCGGTCACCCGCCATGTCTCGGTCGCCTATTGGAAGGGCGGCGATACGTCGGTCGAGGAATATCTCTACGACCCGCGCCGGATCGAGAAGATCGTCGCCTGGGGCGGCTTCGCCGGGATCAAGCACCTGACCCAGTATCTCCAGCCGGGCCTCGACCTGATCACGCTCGACCCCAAGCACAGCGCCACCATCATCGGCCCGGAGGCTTCCGCGGACGGGGCACCCCTGGCCGGGTTCGCCAGGCGGTTGGCCCTCGAGTTGGGCGTGCGGAACCAGGAGGGCGGCGTCAATGCCCGGGTCGTCTATGTCCAGTCCGGCACCGACGCGGCCGGCGTCGAAAAGGCGAACGAACTGGGCAAGCGCATGTTCGCGGCGCTGCAGGGCCTGCCGGATCATCTCTCGACCCCGCACAAGGCCTTCGATCCCGAGCTGAAGGCCGAACTCGATGCGCTCGCCTTCGTCGAAGACGAGTTCAAGTTGTATGGCGGTCGCCGCAACGAAGGCGCGGTGATCGTCTCGCAGAGCGACGTCGCGGTCGACTTCGCCCGCATGCTGGCCTGCCGCGTCGCCAATATCGTCCCGATCGACGACATCGAGACGGCGGCCCGCTCGGTCAACGCCTATACCCAGACCATCGGCATCTACCCGGAGTCGCTCAAGAAGTCCCTTCGGGACAGGCTCGCGTTCCAAGGTGCGCAGCGTCTGGTCTCGTTGGGCGGCGCTGCCACCCTGATGCAGACGCCCCAGCCCCAGGACGGCATCGAACCCCTCCGCCGCTCGGTCAAATGGATCACCGACGAAAGCGCGGATGGGGATTATCTGGCGGCGATGGCGACGGCTTGAGAAGGAAATCCTTTTTAGCCACAGATGACACAGATGAAATCGGATTTCTGAATTCGTCATTCCCGCGCAGGCGGGAATCCAGGAATCAAACCTTTAACGCAGAGGACGCAGAGGTTTCGCGGAGAGCGCAGAGGAATAGAGAATATCTCCGCGACCTCTGCGAAACCTCTGCGTCCTCTGCGTTAAAAATTCCTACTTTCTGGCATTCCTGGATTCCCGCCTGCGCGGGAATGACGATCCAGGGGTCACATATACAGCACCAGCACCGAGTTGGTGACGCTGGGCCGGTCGCTGCCGACGATGTGGATATGGATGTCCAGGGTCAGCAGCGTGCCGGCCGGCACGGCCCTGGCCTTGGTGAAGCGGCTGCGGGCATGGATGCGGCTGCCGGCCGGGACCGGGTTGGGGAAGCGAAGGCGCTCCGACCCGTAATTCACCATGTTGCGATAGCCGGTGATCTCGAACGGCATCGCGATCCTGAGGCGCCCGACCAGCGACTGGACCAGCATGCCGTGGGCGATGGTGGTGCCGAACGGGCTTTCCCGGGCGGCGCGCTCCGGGTCGATATGGATCCAGTAATCGTCGCCTGACAGGCGGGCGAAATCATCGATCATCTTCTGGGTGACGGTGACCTCGTTGCTCCAGCCGGTGAAGTCCGGTTCGAGCGCGGCCTGCAGCGCCGCGATATCGCGATAGTCGATCGTCTTCATGGCCTTCCCGATTTCCTATGGCCGCTTTCATATGGCCGTTTTCCTGTGGCCGCGTGGGTCCTTGGCGCTAGAATAACGGCAACGGTCGGCAGCGCCAGCCGAAGGGGAGGAAGATCATGGTGAATCTCGCGATTCCGGAAGCGCTCGCGCCCTATGCCGGGCGGATCGTCGATGTCGACACGCATGAGATGATCCCGTCGCAACTCTGGCGCCAGGAATTCGGCGCGATCACCGACGAGTTCGCCGGCATCTTCCAGCTTCTGGCACCGGATGATCCGACCGGGGCCAACTATCCCAACTACAAGACCGACGACGCGCCGATCACCGACGAGACGATCTGGACGATGAAGGGCCCGGCGGCGCCGGGCGCGGTCGATCCGGCGCGGCGGATCGAGATCATGGACCGCACGGGGGTCAACCGGCAGATGATGTTCCCCTCGGCGGTGGCGGTGTTCGGCTCGATGCTGTTCAACTTCCCGCCCGAATACGGCTTCATGCCCCAGTTCAAGGGCGACCGGAAAGCCTATGGAAGGGCGCTGTTCGAGGCCAACAACAACTGGGCGATCCGCAAGGCCCAGGTCTCCGACCGCATCTGGCCGGTGCCGGTGGTCTATGGCGACACGGTGGCCGACCTGGTCGCCAATACAAGCCACCTGCTCGACAGCGGCATCCGCGCCATCCTGATCATGAGCTCGACCCTGCCCGGCGGCCGCTCCCCCGCCCATACCGACCTCGACCCGTTCTGGCAGCTGATCACCGAGCGCGACGCCACCGCCACGCTCCATATCGGCAGCGAGGGCGGGTTCCTGAAGACCGACGCCTGGGGCGACGCCCCGGCCTTCGAGGGCTACAAGACTACCGGCGAGGTGAACTTAAGCCCCTGGAATCTCTCGATCATCCACCTGCCGACGCAGAACTTCCTGGCGACGATGGTGGTGGGCGGCGTGTTCGACCGCCATCCCACCCTGCGCTTCGGCGTGATCGAGGTCGGCTCCTTCTGGATCGGCCCGCTGGCGAGCCAGCTCGACATGTGGTGCGCCCACAACCAGCTGTTCTCGAAGACCAAGACCGTGCCGCTGTCGATGAAGCCCTCCGAATTCATCCGCCGCAACGTCCGCGTCACCGCCTTCGATTTCGAACCGGTGGACGAGTATATCGACCGGTACGGGCTGGAGGA
This sequence comes from uncultured Rhodospirillales bacterium, assembly GCA_964574305.1. Classification (GTDB taxonomy): domain Bacteria; phylum Pseudomonadota; class Alphaproteobacteria; order BOG-932; family Roseiterribacteraceae; genus BOG-932. The sequence goes on from CAZNNJ010000620.1 coordinate 3,579, forward strand.
CGTCTACTGCTACGCCAGCGACTTCCCCCACATGGAGGGCGGCAAGGACCCGATGGGGTTCTTCGCGAGGCGGCTGGCGCGGCTGGGTCCGGGGGTGATGGAGAAGTTCTTCGTGAAGAACGGGACGTGGCTGCTGCCGGGTTAGGCTGATGGATGAGATACAGAAACGACGCCTTGAAGGCATGCACCTTCAGGAAATTGAAGGCAATCCGCTCACTGCCGAGGATATCGCCATGTTCGAGATGTTCGAACGGGAGGGCTGGTCGCATGAGCGACGCCGCGCCTACATCTTCGTGCAAATCCACCGTCAGGTTTCTGAATGAAGGGGAACATATCAGTTGCGACGGGCTTGCTCATATATCCGATCGGATACAACTTCAGAATGAAACCACTGCGCTTTCCGGGCGATGCTTTGAAGCGCCTACGCGAGTTTCCGGCTGGGATTCGGCAGGATGC
>CAZNNJ010000621.1:0-4034 GCA_964574305.1 uncultured Rhodospirillales bacterium
TCGGGCGGCGGGATTTTAAGGGTCGGGTTCGAGGCGGGCCCGCTTTCTGAGTGGCTGGTAAATGGCCTAGCCGAGGCGGGTTTCCCGGTTGTTTGCGCCGAGACACGGCATATGAAGGCTCTGCTGACGGCGCAGCAGGTCAACAAGTCCGATCGCAACGACGCCCGTGGGATCGCCCAGATGATGCGGGTTGGCTTGTTCAAGCCGGTGCACGTGAAGACGCTGGTGGCCCAGGAGCTACGAATGCTGCTGACGAGCCGCAAACTTGTCCAATACAAGCTGATGGACATCGAGTGCGACATGCGCGGCACATTGCGCAACTTCGGGCTGAAGGTCGGAGTGGTCAGCACGATCGGCTATGAGGCCAGGATCCGGGAGCTGGTCGAGGGCTTTCCCAGACTGGCCGCCATCGTCGAGCCGTTGCTGACGGTCCGGCGGGTGATGCGTCAGCAGCTGGCGGTGCTCCACAAAATGCTGCTCGACTCCGTTCGCCATGATCCGGTGTGCCGACGGTTCATGACCGTGCCCGGTGTCGGCCCGGTGGTAGCGCTGACCTATCGCGCCTCGGTCGATCAGCCACAGCGCTTTCTTCATTCCAGAGCGGTCGGCGCCCACGTCGGCCTGACGCCGAAGCGCCATCAGTCGGGCGAGACCGACTATGATGGCGGCGTCTCTAAATGCGGCGACGCCATGCTGCGCACGATGCTCTACGAAGCGGCGCAATCGATGCTTACCCACAGCCAGAAATGGTCATGGCTGAAGGCCTGGGCTATGCGGGTCGCAAAGCGTCGGGGCATGAGGCGCGCCATCGTCGCGCTCGCCAGGCGGCTGGCCGTCATCCTGCACCGCATGTGGGTCGATGGCACCGACTTCCGCTGGAGTAACGCCGCCACCGCCGTGGCCGCCGCGGGATGAAGCCGCTCCACTGACGACGAGATCAACCGGTTCTGCCTCGGCAGAAAGATGTCCTCACGGGGACGATGGGTGGCGTAAGTTCGTAATGTCCGCAGATCCTGCTGCTTTGGCAGCAAGGGCGCCCGAAAGATTGAACCGCTCCATCCTTCTTACCCCATCATGAGGCGGCCCAGCGTCGACCTCGAAGAGAAGCACGAGCCCTGTGTGGCGACATCAAACCGAAGAGCTCCCGCCGTGGAGAATACCGATGACGTAAAAAAATCTAGGTTGACCTTCGCCGCGATAGAGAAGCGGACATTCCTGGGTCTGGCGCGCAGCGACTGACTTCCTGGGCCGAGAGCCGATCGGCCGTTTCCAGGAGATGCTGGCAGCGGACTTCCCGCTTGACGACATCAAATACGAACTCTCTGTCGGGCGAATATTGACGCTTCTGCAACCCGCCGCCGGCACGACACCAGCGGCGGGTTTTTGCTGTTCACTTCGCCTTGCCGCGTTCTAGCCGCCGTGGTCATATCCGCCATCAAGACCACGAAAGCCGATTTTGCTCTTCCGCCGATCAACTTCAGGAAATGCTCGCCATCCCGGCCGCGATCCAACGTGTGGCCGCCAATGGGGGAATAACCGAAATCGCCGAGCTTGTGCAGCGGGCCGAGAAATTGTTAGACGACGCAAACTTTTAATCCGCCATTTAATATAAAATCACAGTACAGCGCGTACGATGAAAAATAGACCAACAGACGAAGATTCCGCGAGATATATCCTCGAAATATTTGTAGAAAAATTCAATCTCAGAGCCGGGCACGTTCTGAGAATCAACAATTTCAATACTTCGTTTAATGAGAGACCTTGGGAATCTTCTGATTTCAAGCCGGGTATGATCTATGCCGCTGAGCGGAATTGGGTCGACGTCTTGCCCGACGGCCATTCATTCAGATTAACAGAGATAGGCTTCAACGAAGCCGAGGAGAGACCCATGAATCTTTTGAGCCAGTGCACCGAAAAGGTGGTCGTCGAGCGCGCCGACGGCACCCGGCATGAGAATGTCCCTGCGTTGGTGACGGCCAAGTCGGTTATGATCGCCGATGCCCAAGTGCCGATTGCCCCGAACGACATCATCCTGCGGCAATTGCCAAGCAACCTCGTCGAGCGCCTGGTCGTCACCGAACCCGGCTTTCATGCGAAGTTCCACGGGATTCCGGCCCACTACCAAGTCAAATACCGCCATGAGGGACAGATCGTCGGCGGGCATCACGCCCCTAACATCCACATCACCGGCGACAACGCCAAGGTCAATTACCTCTCAACGGACAACTCCGTCACCGTCCAATATTCGTCTGCCGACCTTACTGCATTGACCGACGAATTCTCCCGCTTGCGAACCGCGCTGCTGTCGCAGGCGAGCGAGCCGGAACACTATACTGCTATCGGCAACATCGCCACGGCCGAGACCGCCGCCAAGGCTGGCGACGAATCGAAAATGAAGCAGGCCATTTCAGCTATCGGCCCTGCGGCTAAATGGGCTCTCGATGCGGCCAAGGATATCGGTGTCGATCTTGCCGCAGCAGTTTTGAAAGCCCATTGCGGTATTCCCGGCTAGGCGGGAGCGCCTGTTCGGCTCGAAGCCATTGCCGGTAAAGACGTGCCGGGCCGTTATCGCATAGACCCGTCACGCGAATCAGACGAGGAGGAGCGTCCCGTTATCGGTCGCATAGAGGAACTCCTCATAAGCGGTCTGGGAGAAGACCGGCCGCACACGGCATCACCGATGCCGTGATGCTGTACACAGCCCGGCATTTGCGCGAGGCAGGCCGTCAATGCAGCGATTTCCTTCGGCACTCCCGGCATGGCCGTGACCTTACCACAGACCGGCGTTGGACTATCCCCGCAGTACCCGCTTGATTATTTCGCCAGAAACGGTAACGTTGCATTAAATCGGCAACTAGGAGGTTTTATGTCCATTTCACCCCAACAATGCCGCGCTGCCCGCGGCCTCTTCGCTATGACCCAGCAGGAGCTTGCCAAAGCCAGCGGCGTTAGCGTCCGCACCATCGCTAGCTTCGAGGACGCTACTGACCGCTACCCGGTTGCAGCCAATCTCGTCGCCATTCGCCGCGCCCTCGAAGAAGTCGGCGCCGTCTTCACCGCCCAGGGCGTCGCTTGGTCGTCGCCCTTTTCCGAAACACAAGTCAAGGCAATCCGTGCCTTATCGGTCAGGAAGGGCAACGCCATGTGCACGCCCGAGCAGCTCCGCACCGAAAGCGGGTGCCCGCGTCCGGAACTCGAGGCCCTGGTCCGGCTACAGATCGTCGAGAATCTCGACACATTGCCGCTCCTGACCGCCATCGGCCATCACATCCCGCAGCTATTGCGCGCCCAAGAGGATCACGAGGCGGCCCGCAAAGCCCTCTTCGCCCCCATGAACTATAGCGTCCACCTGACCGACGGGACCGTCTTTCATGCGCGGACGGCATCGTGCTTCCGCATCCAGGAGGACGGTAGCTTGACGACGTTGCTGATGCCGGTTGCAGTGGAAGATCAGCCGGACCTCATCGCCGGTGCCCAAGAGGCGCTCCGCCTCTTCCGCGACCGCGACCCGCGTGTCGTCGGCAATTTCGTCTGGCGGTGACGGCATCAGCCAAGCCACCGATGACGACCGGCAAGAAGTCGGGCCAACCCGGCGAGCTGCTACCCCAACTGACTGTCACGTCAGCGACGGCGCATGCTATCCATCATGTCGAAAAATGACGGCCCACGCAGTTCCGCCGGTTCTTCCAAAACCCGCTTGATCCAGTGTTGCGACCGGTCCCACTGGTAGAGCGCCCTTTCGACGCCAAGGATCGGCAGCAGGAAGGCTTGGCCGAACTTGGACGCGCGAAGCGATTCGGCGGTCGCGGTATTCAGGGCAACCGGATCGAGCCAGAACGTCATCACGAAGGTCGAGATCGGAGCGCCAATCAGCGGGATACCCGCGCAGATGAGCAGCCAAACATCGTCATACCCCGACACATCATGACGGCTCACAATGGCGATCTTCCGCTCGACCGTTCGCGCGAAGGAAGCGATCAAAGCATTGGGATCGTTCTGTCCCAAACCGACATAGCCGAACGACCCCCGGCCAG
>CAZNNJ010000622.1:0-4020 GCA_964574305.1 uncultured Rhodospirillales bacterium
GGAGGTGGTTGGGTGTAGCCCGGGCGTGGTGTCGGGGACGCCGTCGCCCAGCGGCTGGATGGAGTATTACCGGGCCCGGCAGTTGCCGGCGCTGAACTTGCCAAGCAGGAATCCGGTCTTGGCCATGCCCCAATAGATCGAGGCCCAGTCCTGATAGCCGGCCATATGGCCTTTCAGCGAACCGTCCGGCTGGAAGGCCAAGTTGAACTGCGCCCGCTTGAAGTGGAACTCGGGCAGCCAGACCGCGTCGTTGCGCAGGTCGAAATCGAACGGTTCGGTGGTCAGCACCCCATCCTTGATCCGGCCGCGCACGGTGGCGTGCCAGCGTGTATCGGTCGCGATATGCTGGGTCGAATCCGCCTGCACCCCGCCGGCGCCGTCCTGCACCAGCGGATCGGCGCCCTGATAGATGCCGACCGTCACATTGTCGCTGTTCTGCGGATCGGTGATGCCGGTGATCTCGATCAGATAGGTCACCAGCCCTTCGCGCATGCGCTCGTTCAGGTATTCGATGCCGAACGCGTCGTGCCCGTCCTTGGCCTTGGAGCCGCGATAGATCTTCTCGCAGCCCATGACGCGGTAGAGCTGGCTGTCCACCGCCGGCGTGCCGTCGGCGCCGGTGAATTTCTGGTGGGCGCAGGTGCGGGGCGTGGCGTGCCCATCCTGGGTGCCGTCAAGATTGGCGCCGTATGCGACCTTGCCCTGGACGGTCTTCCAGCTGGTGTCGGTGATCACCCACGGGTTGGCGCAGACATCCTCGCCATGCGGCCCGCGATTGAGCGCGGCCTTGCGGAATTCCGGCGACAGCGGGTGTTCGAACAGCGCCTTGATCTCCTCCGGCGTCTTGCCCTGCTTGGAGAACATCTCCTTCCAGTCCATTTCCTGGCTGACGCCGTTGGGACAGTCGTCATCGCCGACATAATGGGACGGCTGGAACCAGGAGATGGCGAAGCCCCGGGTCTCCGCCGCGGAGGCGGCGGTTGCCGAAAGCCCTGCGACGGCGACGGCGGCGGCGAGGCCGCGGGTCAGACCGAGATCAAGAATGCGACGCATCGTTCACTCCTCTCTATCGAGCCGTTGCTCATGCCCGGCCGAAATGGACGGCGCAGATCTTGTTGCCGTCCAGGTCGCGGAAATAGGCGGCGTAGACATCGCCGCTGTCGCCTCCGGCGCGGATACCGGGGGCGCCTTCGTCGCGGCCGCCCAGCTCCACGGCCCTGCCATGGAGCGCCGCCACCTGCTCGCGCGAATCGCAGATCAGGCTCGCCATCGATCCATTGCCGACGGTGGCCGCGCGGCCGTCAAACGGACGGACGACCGACAGGATCGGCAGGCCCCGCGCATTGCCGTAAATCCGCCCGCCGCTGCCGTGCTCCAGGATGCCGCGCACCCCGATCACGCCCAGAATCTCGTCATAAAAGCCCTTGGCCTTCTCGATGTCGTTCGATCCGAACATCGCCGCGGCGGTCACCATTCCCAGGCTCTCTCCCCAAATACATTTTATATAAAATGTTATTCTGGAATCGCGGCCATGGCAAGGACAGCGTGGCCGGACGTTCCTATCGGTTACAGCATATGTTACATATTGTAAATGATGTTCAACCGCTCAACTTGTAAATGATGTTCAACCGCTCAACCGGCGCCCGATCAACTGACGAACGACGACATCGCCCCGCCATCCACGCCGTGGACCGCGCCGGTGATGAAGGCGGCGCGGCTCGAGGCGAGATAGAGCACCAGCTCGGCGACATGCTGCGGCGTCGCCAGGCCGGCGAAGGGCGGCATCGCGAGATCGTCGGCCGGCACGATCGCGTCCTCGGCAGGATCGGCGACGAACATGCGGGTGTTGACCGTGCCGGGACAGACGATATTGACCCGTATTCCCTTGGCGGCGAAGGCATGCGCCGCCGACTTGACCAGGCCGATGATCGCGTGCTTGGAGGCGCTGTAGGGTGCGTTGACGTTCCAACCCTTGAGGCCGGCGGCCGACGACATCGCCACCACCGCCCCGCCGCGGCGCATCACCCGGCCGACGCTTCTGAGGCCCAGATAGCAGCCGCGCTGATTGATGGCGACGACGCGGTCATAATTCTCGATGCTGCCCTCGAAGAAGTCGGTCAGCTCGCCCAGGATCGCGGCGTTGAGATGAGCGATGTCGAGCCCGCCATAGCGGTCCACCGTCTCGGCCACCATCCGTTCGTTATCGTCCGCCAGCGACACATCCACCCGGCAGGCGAAGGCCTCGCCCCCGGCGTTGCGGATCACCGCGACCGTGTCCTCGGCGCCCGCGAGATCGATATCGGCGATGCAAACACTGGCTCCCTCCTCGGCGAAACGGCGGGCCGTCGCCCGGCCCATGCCCAGCGCGCCGCCGGTAACGATCGCAACCTTCCCCTCGAACATCCGTCCCGCCATGGCGATCCTCCTCCAGAATTCGAAATTGATACCAAGACTGTCACAAAAACATTTTATATGAAATCTTTTCGTGCTTAAGTCGAACGAATTCGAAAGGCACGCAGTGCAGCCTGGCTTGGCTTGGGGGAAGCAAATCATGGAACGATTGACCGGCAAGGTTGCCGTCGTGGCTGGCGGCGCAACGGGCATCGGCGCCGCCACCGCCGAGCGGCTCGCGGCCGAGGGCGCCGCGGTCGTGGTCGGCGATATCAAGGACGACCTGGCCCGGGGCGTCGCGGCGCGGATCGCGAATGCCGGCGGCGATGCGATCGGCGTTCATTGCGACATCGGCGACGACCGCTCGGTCGCCGAGATGGTGGCGGCGGCGGTCGGCCGCTATGGCGGGTTCGACCTGATCCATATCAATGCCGCCGACCTGTCGATCATCCCGCGGGATCTGGACGTGCTCGCGGTCTCGCTGGAGGTTTTCGACCGCAGCATCGCCATCGATCTGCGCGGCCATGTTCTGTGCACGCGCCATGCGCTGCCGGTCCTGCTGGCGCGCGGCGGCGGCGCGATCGTCTATACCACCTCGGGCGCGGCCCTTGCCGGCGAGCCGACCCGCATCGGCTTTGCCGTCGCCAAGGCCGGCGTCAACGCGCTGATGCGCCATGTGGCCTCGCGCTGGGGCAAGGACGGCATCCGCGCCAACGCGGTTTCGCCCGGGCTGGTCCTTTCCGAGACCGCTCTCGCCACCTTGAACGAGGCGCAGCTGCAATCGCATCTGAACTTCGCGCGCAGCCCCCGGCTGGGCAAGCCGGACGACCTTGCCGGCACCGTCGCCTTCCTGATGTCGCCGGAGGGGGAATGGATCAACGGGCAGACGATCTTCGTCGATGGCGGCGCGCGACTGACCTGAGAGGAGGCGGGACGATGGACATGACACGCTATGGGCCGTGGGCCGTGATCGCCGGCGGGTCGGAGGGGGTCGGCGCCGCCTTCGCCCGCAAGCTGGCGGCGGCCGGCATCAATCTGGTCCTGGTGGCGCGCAAGCCCGAACCGCTGGCCGCGGTCGCCGATGAAATCCGCGGTACGAGCAATGTCGCGGTGCGCACACTGCCGCGCTCACCCGGTGATGGCCGCGAAACCGTACTCCTGTTCGCCCTCGCCCACTAGCGGCTGCGGTCGTCGCAGGTGAGCCCCCGGCCCCTGTAGTCTATTTCCTACGGCCGCTGTCCTCCGCTGCTGACACTTCTAACCGGCCGCCCGCGCTAATGTCCCGTGGGGGCGGCCGCGCTCACGATGGTGTTTGCACCCCGCCCTCCTCCGGGGGGATCTTCTTGGAATCGAAGACACCGGCCCGCATCGGGCATTTGGACTTGGCGCTCATAGCCAGCCGAGCCGGATGCCGAGCGTGTATTTCCCGTCACAGGTTGCCGATTGAAACCGCGGTGCTGCGCGTGCGCAGACCCCGCCGGGGAGTGTGTTGATGCAAACTCAGGAAGGCCCGCAGCGCCACGCGCGCAGCGCGAACGGACGCGAGCGGCGGGACGCCACGCAGCTCGATCAGCGCAAGCTGCTGCGTGCCCTCCAGGCGGTACGTGACGGCGATTTCTCCGTGCGCCT
>CAZNNJ010000623.1:0-4011 GCA_964574305.1 uncultured Rhodospirillales bacterium
CCGCTGGGGCCCCGGCTGGAGGGGGGCAATGCCGCTTTAAACGGCTTAAACTTGTCCTGGGAGGCGCTGGACGGGCTGGTGAAGCATAACGGCCCGCTGCTGCCGCTGCCGGCGGATGAGGTGCTGCCGGTGACCATCGAGGCGTTCCGGCACGAATTCGACCTCGAGATCGACACTTTTGCCGGCATCGAGGCGCAGGTCGCGGCCTTGTCGGACGATGTCGCCTATAACACCCACGATATCGAGGACGGCGTTCGCGCCCGCTTCTTCACCTTGGACGAGCTGGCGGAGCTGCCGCTGGTCGGCGACATCATCAAGGAGGTGAGGGGGCGCAATCCCGGCCTCGAGTCCGGGCGCGTCGTGCACGAGACGACGCGCCGCCTGATCGACCGGCTGGTGCGCGACCTGACGGCGGAGACCGAGCGGCGGCTGGCGGAGATCAGGCCTGGGTCGGCCGACGATATCCGCAAGGCCAAACGCCCGGTGGTTTCGCTGTCCGACGAGGTGCGCAACGCGGAGAAGCAGCTCCGTCACTTCCTCGACACTCGCATGTATCACGACTACCGGGTCAACCGGATGACCAGCAAGGCGCGGCGCATCCTGGCCGACCTATTCAAGCAGTTCATGGCAGAGCCCGACACACTGCCGACACAATGGCAGGCTCAGATAGGGCAAACTGCGGATGAGGCTGCCAGGGCCAGGGTGATCGCCGATTACCTGGCCGGCATGACCGACCGTTTCGCCATCGCCGAGCATCAACGCTTCTTCGACTTTCACGATCCACAATAATGAATATCTACAAATATTTCTCAGGCGTCGTTCAGGTTATCTTGCAGGACCTCGCGGCGGCGGGCAGCCTGCCTACCGGCCTCGATACAGCGCGCGTGGCGGTCGAGGCGCCGCGCGAGGCCGCCCATGGCGACCTGGCGACCAACGCAGCGATGGTGCTGTCCAAGCCCGCCGGCATGAAGCCGCGCGATCTCGCCGAACTGCTGGTGCCCAGGCTGACGGCGCATCACGAGGTGGTGTCGGCGGAGATCGCCGGCCCCGGCTTCATCAATCTGCGGCTGACCGAAGGCTTCTGGCGCGCGCGGCTGAAGGAGATACTGGTTGCCGGCCCGGCCTATGGCGAGAGCGATGAGGGTAGGGGCAAGCGGGTCAATGTCGAATATGTCTCGGCCAACCCGACCGGCCCGCTGACGGCAGGCCATGCGCGCGGCGCTGTGGTGGGCGACGCCATCGCCAGCCTGCTGGCCAAGACCGGCCACGAAGTCTGCCGCGAATATTACATCAACGACGCCGGCGCCCAGGTCGACGTGCTCGCCCGCTCGGCCTTCCTGCGCTACCGCGAGGCGCTGGGCGAGACGATCGCCGAGATTCCGCCCGGCTTCTATCCCGGCGAGTATCTGAAGGCTGTCGGTGAGGCGCTGGCCGCGCGGGACGGGGCCAAGTGGCGCGACCTGCCGGAAGCCGAGTGGCTGCCCGAGCTGCGTGCCTTCGCCGTTGCCCAGATGATGGCGGCGATCGAGGCCGATCTTCAGCTGCTCGGCATCCATATGGACCGGTTCTCGTCCGAACGGGCGCTGGTCGAGGCGGGAGCGGTGAAGCGCGCCCTGGACCAGCTCTACGGTAAGGGCCTGCTCTATCGCGGCGTGCTGGAGCCGCCGAAGGGCAAGCAGCTGGACGATTGGGAGCCGCGCGAGCAGCTGCTGTTCCGCTCGAGCCAGTTCGGCGACGATGTCGACCGGCCGATCGCCAAGGCTGACGGCAGCTATACCTATTTCGCCAACGACATCGCCTATCATTTCGACAAGTTCAGCCGGAACTATCCGGTCCTGATCGACATCGTCGGCGCCGACCATGGCGGCTGGGTGAAGCGGATCACAGCGGCGGTGAAGGCGCTGACCGGCGGCGAGGCCGACCTCGACATCAAGCTGTGCCAGCTGGTCAACCTGCTGCAGGACGGCCAGCCGGTCAAAATGTCCAAGCGATCCGGCACCTTCGTGACCCTTCGCGACATCATCGATGAGGTCGGGCCGGGCGTTGTGCGCTTCATCATGCTGACACGGCGCAACGACCAGACCCTGGACTTCGACTTCGCCAAGGTGATGGAGAAGTCGAAGGACAACCCGGTCTGGTATGTCCAGTATGCCCATGCCCGCTGCCGTTCCGTGTTCCGGAACGCGGTCAAGATGTTCGGGGACGAGGCCGTTGCCTCCGAGTCGCTGCTGGCGGCCGACTTCGACCGGCTCGATTCGCCGGAGGAACTGGACCTGATCCGCCGCATGGCGGCCTGGCCGGCGGTTGTGTCGGGTGCGGCCGATGCGCACGAGCCACATCGAATTGCCTTCTATCTCTATGACTTAGCGTCTGTATTCCAGCAGCTCTACTCGCGCGGCAATACGAACGCGACGCTTCGCTTCTTGCTCGAAAACGACCGTTCGCTGACAATCGCCAGGTTGGCGCTGGTTCATTCTGTGGCGACTGTCATCGCGGGCGGCCTGCGCCTCATCGGTGTGGAACCGGAAGAGGAACTGCGCTCATGACCTTCCAGCATCGCGGCGAATTGCGGGCCGATCCCGGCATCGCACCGGGCGACCGGAATATCGATCCGCCCAAGCGGCGCTCGATCTGGCCGTCGATCGCCGTGGTCGCCGCGGCCTCCGCCTTTGGCGGGGTGATCTGGTTCGCCTACCACCAGAGCCCCGGCGCCGGCGGCAACGGCATGCCCCCGCTGGTCAAGGCCGAGCCCGGTCCGACCAAGGTGAAGCCCGACAATCCAGGCGGGCAGGAGATCCCGTTCCAGGATTCGACCGTCTATGACCGGCTGAATCCAAGCCAGAACGCCCAGAAGCCCGTGGTCGAAAAGCTGCTGCCGCCGCCTGAGGCGCCGGCGCCGCGGACCCCGCCCGCGCCTGCGCCGCCAGCCGAGACGGCGGTGGCTCCGCCGCCGCTTCCATCCGATGCACAAGTCGCGCAGCAAGCCGTCGCGCCGCCTCAGCAAATGGCGACGGATTTGCCGCCGCCCGTCGATGTCGCCGCGCCGACAGCCCTGGCGCCGACGCCGGGCGCGATCGTCATTCAGCCGCCACCACCGCCGGCCCCCAGGGTCGTCCAGGCCGTGCCTCCGCCGCCCCCCAAGGTCGCCGCCGCAGGGATACCCAAGCAGCAGCCCGCCAAACCGGCTGGCCCGTCGAGCATAGCTGCCCTGATCAATGAGGCCGGTGGCGGTGCGTCGCCCGCGCCGAAAACATCTTCCGGCGGAGGCGGCTACCACCTGCAGCTGAGCGCGGTGCGCAGCGCCGATGCCGTAGCCGGCGAATGGGCGCGGCTGAAACGCCGTTATCCCGAGCTTGCCGGACTGACCAACTCGACCCACAAGATCGATACGCCCGACAAGGGAACGTTCTACCGCGTGGAAGCCGGCCCGCTGGACGAGGCGGCCGCCAAATCGACCTGCACCCGCCTGCGCGGAGAAGGCCTCGGCTGCATTGTCGTCAAGCGCTGAGTCTTCCGCGGCGGCGGCCCTTTCGGGCCGGCATGCGCGCGCGGTCGTTTTCGGCTGCGCCGGCACGGTGCTGAGCGACGCGGAGCGCCGCTTCTTCGCCGACGCCGATCCCTACGGCTTCATCCTGTTCAGGCGCAATGTCGCCGACCCGGACCAAGTGCGTGCACTGATTGCTGAACTGCGCGCCACGGTTGGCCGTGACGCACCGGTCCTGATCGATCAGGAAGGCGGCAGGGTCGCCAGGCTTGGGCCGCCGCATTGGGCCGCCTTGCCGCCGCAACGGGCCATCGGGCTCAAGGCCGAGCATGACCTGCGGGCGGGACTCGCCGCCGCCCGGGCGCTCGGGCGGGTAATCGGGGCGATGTTGGCCGACCTCGGCATCGATGTCGCTTGCGCCCCAGTGACCGACCTGCTGCTGCTGGAAACCCATGCGGTCATCGGCGACCGCGCCTTCTCCGCCGATCCGGCCCTGGGTTGGGCATTGGCCGAGGCCGTCGCCCTTT
>CAZNNJ010000624.1:0-3992 GCA_964574305.1 uncultured Rhodospirillales bacterium
CTGGCACGGCGGTGGCGGTTGGCATGGCGGCTGGGGCGGCGGTTGGCACGGCGGCTGGGGTGGCTGGCGTGGTGGCTGGGGCGGCGGCTGGGGCGGCTGGGGCTGGGGCGGCTATTGGGGCCCCGGCGTCTATCTCGGCTATAGCCCGTACTACGCCTACCCGTATTATGGCGGCTACTGCTCGCCCTACTATGGCTACTATTACGGCTATCCGTACTGCTACTGATCCGGCTGCGGCCGTCGCCGGCCGCGCCTGACCTCGAAATGCTTTCGCTGCTCCGGTCCATGCCGGCGCGGCGGAGGCGTTTTTGCGATTGCCCCCGGGCTTTCAAGAAACGCGACAAATCCCGACGATCGCGTTCCACGCCGCTTGCGGTATCATCCTTTTAACATACATTTAATATCTGTGAGTCAGGCTGCTTTCCAAAGGCGACACGGCGTTCAAGCCGACGCCGTTTGAGAGGGATCGGTCCATGCGCACCAAACTGCTTACGATCACAGCGTTGCTTGCGCTCGCGGCTACACCGCGGGTCCTGGCCCAGCAGGCCTCTGGCCAGGATGACCAGTCGAATGCGGCGGCAGGCCGGCAGACGACCAGCGCGACCTCCTGGACATCCAGCACGCCGCCTGAGCAGGCCGGCGATCTCTACCAGGTTAAAACGCACGACAACGGCGATTTCAGCGCCTCGACAACGCGCGACGATCCGCTGCCCGGCGCGCTCAGTCCTGGCGCGGAGCCCTTGGGGGGCGACAGGCAGCCCGATCCGAAGGAATAGGCTTTCGCCGCCGGATCGTTCGGAACTTCCTCGGTCGCACCGGACAGTCCATCCCGGATTGTTCAGCCGAACTTGTTGCTCTTCGGGAATCCGTTCGGCGCCATGCGGCCGGCTTGGGCGCGGGCGCCGAGCCAGGGGCGGAGATCGGTCTCGGTGCGGGTGCGCTCGCCCTGCTTCCAGCTGAGGCCGTCGGCCAAGTTGAAGATTTTCACGTCGACGACCCCGCCATCCTTGTGCTTCTGCAGGATCACGCCGCGGCCGCGCGCCATCTCCGGCATCTCGGCCAGCGGGAAGACCAGCAGCTTGCGGTTGTCGCCGATCACCGCGACATGGTCGCCCTCCACCGGCTTGCAGGCCACCGCCTCGACCGAGGCCGGCATGTTCAGGACTTGCTTGCCGGAGCGGGTACGGGCGATGATCTCATCCTCGGTCACCACGAAGCCGCGCGAATCCCCGGCCGCGACCAGCAGCTTGCCACCCGGCCGGTGGCGCAGCACGGACAGCGGCTCGGCATCGTTGCCGAGATCGACCATCAGCCTGAGCGGCTCGCCGAAGCCCCGCCCGCGGGGCAGCTTGTCGACCTCCACCGTGAAGGCCTTGCCGTCGGTCGAGAAGATCAGCAGCAGGTCGACCGTCTCGGCCTTGACCACGAAGCCGCCTTTGTCGCCTTCCTTGAACTTCACCGCGTCGAGGTCGATATCGTGGCCGCCGACGGCGCGGATCCAGCCCTTTTCCGACAGCAGGATCGTCACCGCCTCGCGCTCGATATGGGCGTTGCGCGGGATTTCGGCGACTTCAGGGGCCAGCGCCAGCGTGGTGCGGCGCTTACCCAGTTCAGTCGCCTGACCGAACTTCTTCTTCATCTCCTCGATCTCGCGCCCGACCGCTGCCCAGCGCTTAGCGGCGCTGGCCAGCAAAGCGGCCAGTGTCGCACGCTCGGCCGACAGCTTGTCGTGCTCCCGCTTGATCTCGAATTCCTCGAGCTTGCGTAAGCTGCGCAACCGCATGTTGAGGATCGCCTCGGCCTGCATGTCGGTGAGGCCGAACCTGGCCATCATCACCGGCTTCGGCTCATCCTCCTCGCGGATGATGCGGATCACCTCGTCGATATTGAGATAGGCGATCAGATAGCCGGCCAGCACTTCCAGCCGGCGGTCGATCTCGGCCAGGCGGAACTGCGACCGCCGCTCCAGCACCTCATGGCGGTGGTCGAGGAAGGCGCGCAGCGCGTCCTTCAGCCCCATCACCCGCGGCACCAGCCCGCCATCCAGCACATTCATGTTGAGCGGGATGCGGTTCTCAAGGTCGGTCAGGCGGAACAGCTGTTCCATCAGCACCGGCGCCTCGACGTTGCGGCTCTTGGGCACGAGCACCAGCCGGATCGTGTCGGAGGACTCGTCGCGGATGTCCTCGAGCAGCGGCAGCTTCTTGTCGTTCAGCAGTTCCGCCATCCGCTCGATCAGGCGGGATTTCTGCACCTGATAGGGGATCTCGGTGACGATGATCTGATAGGAGCCCTGGGCCCCCTTCTCGATCTCCCACCTGGCGCGGACGCGGAAACCGCCGCGGCCGGTCCTGTAGGCGTCCAACACCGCCTCCGGCGGCTCGATCATCACCCCGCCGGTCGGGAAGTCCGGCCCCGGCACCAGCTTGATCAGCTCCTCGGTCTCGGCCTGCGGGTTCTCGATCAGCAGCAGCAGCGCGTCGGCCAGCTCGCCGGCATTGTGCGGCGGAATCGCGGTCGCCATGCCGACGGCGATGCCCTGCGAGCCGTTGGCCAGCAGGTTCGGGAAGGCCGAGGGCAGGACGATGGGCTCGTTTTCCTGGCCATCGTAGGTCGGGCGGAAATCGACCGCGTTCTCGTCGATCGCCTGCAGCATGGCCTCGGCGACGGCGGTCAGCCGCGCCTCGGTATATCGCATGGCAGCGGCGCCATCGCCGTCGATATTGCCGAAATTGCCCTGCCCGTCGACCAGCGGATAGCGGCTGGAGAAGTCCTGCGCCAGCCGCACCAGCGCGTCATAGACCGCGGTGTCGCCGTGCGGGTGATACTTGCCGATGACGCTGCCCACCACCTGGGCCGATTTGCGCGGCGGCGTGGTGGAGGCGAGGTTCAGCTCGCGCATCGCATAGAGCACGCGCCGATGCACCGGCTTCAGCCCGTCGCGCACATCGGGCAGCGAGCGGGACATGATGGTGGAGAGCGCATAGGCGAGATATTTCTCGCCCAGGATCGCCGCCAATTGCTGGTCGACGATCCCGTCTGAGGTCGAATCGGTCATGGTTGGCAATTTATCGCAGCAGGAGGTGGGAAGGCTATGACTGGAAGTGTAGCCCATCTCCACGTCTCGTCATGCCCGGGCTTGACCCGGGCATCCACGCGTCTCCCTTTGCGATGACCTCGGGCGTACGTGCTTGCGGCACCCCGTGGATGCCCGGGTCAAGCCCGGGCATGACGGTGTGAGGTTTGGTGGATTGTAAACGGCTACTCGTTCTCCGAAACCAGCCTGCCATAACTCTCGACGAACCTGACCCGCGCCGCCGGCAGCGGGCTATGGGTGGCGGCGAAGGCGACGCGTTCCAGGAAGTGGCCGGTGAGGTTGAGCCCGTCGAGGATGTCCGGCGGCTCGGCCGGGCCGCGGCCGATCAGGAAGCCGGGCAGCTTGAGCAGCCGGTCGCGCCAGGGCTCGGCGGCGGATTCGGAAATGGCGCGGCCGGTGCGCGGGCTGACAAAGGTCAGCATGTCATTGGCTCCGGTGGCGGCGCAGCGCTGCAAATCCAGACCGAAGCCGAGCAGGCGCAGCAGCCCCAGTTCCCAGGCGACCTACGCGGCCTCCCAGGCCGGACCGGGCCGCGTCTTGATATCGAACCAGAGGAACGTGGTGAGCGTCATCAGGCCATACGAGAAGAGCTCGGGCTTGAGGTGCGCTCCCGCTGTCGACATCAGGATCGCGACGAGGAGGCCGAGCCAAACGAGCGGGTTCCGGAGCTGGCCGACTCGGCGCGCGGCGATCCAGACGAGGACGGGGAGGAGCCCGACGACGAAGTACCGGACCGCGAAGAGGAGACCGTATCCGCCCAGGCGGAAGAGGCCGTAGAGCGCGAGCTCGCCGACCCAGGCGCAGTAGATCGCGGTGTTGTCGGCCGGAGTGAACGTGTAGAGCGAATGATCGGGGACGAGCGTGTGGCGCGCGAGCATCTGCTTCGCGTAGGCCA
>CAZNNJ010000625.1:0-3989 GCA_964574305.1 uncultured Rhodospirillales bacterium
GTCCAGCTTGGGCCGCTCGCGTTCCAGCCGAGTGAGTTGGCGAAGCTGTTCACCGCGTTGCTGATCGGCCCTTGGAGCGCGCCGATGAGGAGCTGCTGCAGGATGTTGATGTTGAGCAAGCTCGTCAGGCCCGAGATGAGATCGCACACGTTGGCGATGCAGAAGCCCGCGCCGAACGGATCGCAGATCTGCATGTCGCCCGATACGCCGAAGTGGAGGTCGAGGTTGCTGGTGTCGATGCTCGTCTGCAGATCGTTCCCGAACGTCAAGCGCTGCGTGTTGGGATCGATCTGCAATTGCAGCGTCGCGTTCACGGGGAAGCTGTTCGACGAGATGTTGACCTGACACGAGCCCGGGAGGTCGACGAGGCCCGATGGGACGCCGGCCTTCAAAATCGCCGGTGGCGACCGGGTCGATATCGAGGTCATGCAGCTGTTCTTTGCCGAGAACGGCTACAACCGTGCCGAGACCGTGCGCGAGGCCGGCGAATATGCCGTGCGCGGCGGCATCGTCGACCTGTTCCCGCCCGGCTTCGAGGAGCCGGTGCGCATCGACCTGTTCGGCGACGAGATCGAGAAGATCCGCAATTTCGACCCGATGTCCCAGCGCTCGACGGGCGAGCGGGAGCGGCTGGCGCTGCAGTCGATGGTCGAGTTCACGCTCGACGAGGCCTCGATCGCCCGCTTCCGCGCCGGCTATCGCGAGCTGTTCGGCGTCGTTACCGGCGACCCGCTCTATGAGGCGGTCAGCGCCGGGCGGCGCTATGCCGGCATGGAGCATTGGCTGCCGCTGATGCACGAGCGGATGGAGACGCTGTTCGACTATCTCCCGAAGGCGATGATATCGCTCGACCCGCAGGGGGACGAGGCATTCGATGCCCGCTTTGCCCAGATCGCCGACTTCCACCAGGCTCGGCTCGACCTCCAGGCGACCGAGGCCAAGGCCAATGCCGCCGTCTATCGCCCGATGCCGCCGGATCGGCTCTATCTGACGCGGGACGAGCTGGACGGCCGGTTCAACGAACGTTCGACGATCCGTCTGTCCGCGTTTGGCGTTATCGAGGGCGACCGCAACTCCATCGACGGCGGCGGCAAGCGCGGGCGCGATTTCTCCGATGTGCGCTCGACCCAGGCGGCCGAGCTCTACGACATCATCAGGGATTATCTGGATTTCCATCGAAGGGATGGGCGCCGCATCCTGATCGCCGCCTACAGCCAGGGTTCGCGCCACCGGCTGCTCTCGGTTCTGGCCGAGCGCGGGCTGGACCGGCTGGTGCCGGTCGACGGCTGGGCCGATGTGCAGAAGCTGCCCAAGGCCGAGACCGGCGTGGTCGTGCTGGCGCTGGAGACCGGCTTCACCACCCGCGATGTCTGCTTCGTGTCGGAGCAGGACATATTGGGCGACCGGCTGGCCCGGCCGCAGAAAAAGCGGCGGCGCAGCGACAAGTTCACCATCGATATCGGCGAGCTGACCGACGGCGACCTGGTGGTTCATGCCGAGCATGGCATCGGCCGCTATGCCGGGCTTGAGACCCTCCAGGTCTCCGGCGCGGCGCATGATTGCGTCCGTATCGTCTATGCCGGCGACGACAAGCTCTATGTGCCGGTCGAAAATATCGACGTGCTGTCGCGCTACGGCTCGGAGGAGACGGCGGCGGCGCTCGACAAGCTCGGCGGCGTCGGCTGGCAGGCACGCAAGGCCAAGGTGCAGAAGCGGCTGAAGGACATGGCCGAGCAGCTGCTGAAGGTCGCTGCGGCGCGCATGCTGCACACGACCGAGGCGCTGAGCCCGCCGACCGGGCTTTATGAGGAGTTCTCTGCCCGTTTCCCGTATCCCGAGACCGAGGATCAGCTCCGCGCGATCGAGAATGTGATCGAGGATCTGGGCTCGGGCCGGCCGATGGATCGGCTGGTCTGCGGCGATGTCGGCTTCGGCAAGACCGAGGTGGCGCTGCGCGCCGCCTTCGCCGTGGCGATGAGCGGCATGCAGGTCGCGGTGGTGGTGCCGACAACCTTGCTGTGCCGCCAGCATTACAAGAATTTCCAGCGCCGCTTCGCCGGCCTGCCGCTCCGGGTCGAGCAGCTTTCGCGGCTGGTCACCGCGTCGGATGCCAAGGCGATCAAGGAAGGATTGGCCGACGGCAAGGTCGATATCGTCATCGGCACCCACGCGCTGCTCGGCAAGACGATCAAGTTCGACCGGCTGGGCCTCTTGGTGATCGACGAAGAGCAGCATTTCGGCGTCAAGCAGAAAGAGAAGCTGAAGGAGCTGGGCGAGGGGGTGCATGTGCTGACCCTGACCGCCACGCCGATCCCGCGCACCCTCCAGATGGCGCTGGCCGGCGTGCGCGAGCTCAGCCTCATCACCACGCCGCCGGTCGACCGGCTGGCGGTGCGGACCTTCGTGCTGCCCTATGACCCGGTGGTGATCCGCGAGGCGATCATGCGGGAGCAGTTCCGCGGCGGCCAGACCTTCTATGTCTGCCCAAGGCTGGAGGATCTGCCCAGGGTCGAGCAGCGGCTGCGCGAGCTGGTGCCGGAGGTGAAGATCGTCGTCGCCCATGGGCAGCTGCCGCCCGCCGACCTGGAGGCGCGGATCAGCGCCTTCTATGACGGCGAATACGACATGCTGATGGCGACCAACATCGTCGAATCCGGCCTCGACCTGCCGCGCGCCAACACGATGATCCTGCATCGGGCCGACATGTTCGGCTTGGCCCAGCTCTACCAGCTGCGCGGCCGCATCGGCCGGGCCAAGCTGCGCGGCTACTGCTACCTGACCCACAATCCCGGCCAGATGCTGACCAAGGCCGCCCAGCAGCGGCTGCAGCTGATCGAGACGTTGGACAGCCTCGGCGCCGGCTTCACCCTCGCCAGCCACGACCTCGACCTGCGCGGCGCCGGCAACCTGCTGGGCGAGGAACAATCGGGCCATATCAAGGAGGTGGGCGTCGAACTTTACCAGCAGATGCTGGAAGAGGCCGTCGCCGCGGCCAAGGCCGGCCTGACCGAGGAGGCGATGCCGGCCGAGCAGTGGACACCCCAGATCAATCTCGGCATCCCGGTCCTGATCCCGGAGGTCTATGTCTCGGAACTGAATGTCCGGCTGAACCTCTATCGCCGTCTGGCCGACCTCAGGACGCGTGAGGAGCTGGACGCCTTCGGCGCCGAGCTGATCGACCGCTTCGGCCCGCTGCCGCCCGAGGTTGAGAACCTGCTCGACACCGTCGTCATCAAGCAGCTGTGCCGCGCCGCCGGGGTGGAGAAACTGGATGTCGGCCCCAAGGGCGCGATGATCGCCTTCCGCAACAACCACTTCAACCATGTCGACCAGCTGATGGCCTGGGTCATGAAACAGGCCGGCACGGTGAAGATCCGGCCCGACCAGAAGCTGATCTATTCGCGGGCCTGGGAGCAGCCGGAGAAACGGCTGAAGGGCGCGCGGGGGCTGATGGGGGAATTGGCGCTGCTGGCGGCGTAGTTGATGGGCAATTCAGCACTAAGTCCGTGGTGCTATCTCAGATGAAATTGCGCACGCTCCCACCATATTCCAATAGCCTATCGTCGGTGTAGGCCTACAATTCTTTCAGGCAGACAATGGCTCGCTCCAAATACGATGATCTCCATGATCGCTTCATAACGATCCTCAATACAAAATCTGGGACACGGTACGAACGGTTAGCTGCTCTCGTCTTCAAGAGCTTGCATGAGCAGCATGTCGTTGTTCACGACATGAAATTGATCGGCTCTTCATCTGTCCCGCATCAGATCGATGTACTGATTGACGATGGGTTGAAACAGAAGCGGGTGTTGATTGAATGCAAAGACTTCAACACTTCGGGTAAGAAGGTGGGGCTCGGAATAATTCGAGATTTTCGTTCCGTTGTTGAAGACACTAATCCCGATGAAGCATTCGTAGTCACTTGCACGGGCTACACGCGGCAAGCTCAAAAATATGCCAAAGCCAAGGGGATCGGCCTTGTTGTCTTT
>CAZNNJ010000626.1:0-3979 GCA_964574305.1 uncultured Rhodospirillales bacterium
TCGCCGCGGCGGGCGGCTCGGCCTCCGCGGTCGCGTTCGACGTCACCGATGCCGATGCGACCGCGGCGTCATTGAAGGACATGCTTGCCGGCGGCCCGATCCAGGTGCTGGTCAACAATGCCGGGATCCATGACGACGCGGTGATGCCGGGGATGCGCCGCGCCCAGTGGTCCGGCGTCATCGATGTTTCGCTGAACGGCTTCTTCAACGTCACCCAGCCGCTGCTGATGCCGATGATCGGCACGCGCTGGGGCCGGATCGTCAACGTATCGTCGGTGTCGGGCCTGGTCGGCAATCGCGGCCAGGTCAATTACGCCGCCGCCAAGAGCGGGCTTCACGGCGCCACGAAATCTCTCTCGCTGGAGCTCGCCAGCCGCGGCATCACGGTCAATGCGATCGCGCCGGGCATCATCGCGTCCGCGATGAGCGATAAGCAGTTCGACAAGGAAGCCATCGCCAGGCTCGTACCGATGAAACGCGCCGGCACGCCGGAGGAGGTGGCGGAACTGGTGTCCTTCCTGGCCTCGGACCGGGCGGCCTATATTTCCGGCCAGGTGATCTCGATCAATGGCGGGATGATCTGATCCGCCAGGGCACGATTATCGGCAGCCTGAGCACGAAGCCCGCGACCAGCCGTGCATGCATCCAGGTCAGCAGCACGTTGTCGCGCAGATATTTGAAATGCGAAACGCCGCCCTGGTCCTGCGTGAAATATTGGACCGGCGCCGGCAGGCTGATCGGCCGAAAGCCGCTCCAGCACAGGCGGACGGCGGCCTCGGCATCGAAATCGAACCGCCGCATCCAGCGGCTGGATTCCATCACCCGGCGCAGCGCGGCGACCGGGTAGACGCGGAACCCGAACAGCGAATCGAAGCGGGCGCCCCACAGCGTCTCCAGGTTCGTGCCCCAGTTCGACAGCTTGCGGCCCAGCACGCGGATGCGCGGCGCGCTGGCGTCGAAGATCGGGCGCCCGAGGATCAGCGCATCGGGATTCGCCTGCGACGCCGCGATGAAGTCCGGGATCAGCTGGGCGGGGTGCTGGCCGTCGGCATCCATGGTCAGGACGTGGGTGAAACCCTGGGCCTCGGCATGCTTGAGACCGTGCAGGATGGCTGCGCCCTTGCCCTGGTTTCGCGGCAGGCGATAGACGCGGATCTGCGGGTCGTTGGCGGTGAGCTGGCCAAGGACGAGATCGCTCCCGTCGGTGCTGCCGTCGATCACCACCCAGACCGGCGCCCAATGACGCCGCGCGGCCTGGACGGTCTCCACAAGCTTGCGGCCGGAATTGTAACTCGGAATCAGAACCAGATGCGTGTCCCGTGCCGGCGCGGACTCATCCGGCACATGGCGCATATCGAAGGCAAGGCTCACGGAGATTTGATGGGCTGCTGCAGGGCCAGCGCCTTGGGCGACGGCGCGATCAGGCGGAGCAGTCTTCCCAGCGCCGTCTTCGCGTAGAAAAGCGCCTTGAACAGGGCGAGCCGCGAACGGATCGGAGAGTTCGCCGCGATATCGCCGGCAAGCAGAGACAGGACCGCTTCCTCGATCCGGAAATAGTTGCGCGGCGCCATGAACAGGCTGCGGATCGCCGGACTGGTGATCCGATAGACGAACCAGGAGAAACGCTTCAAGCTCGCTTTTATCTGCCGTTCGAAATGCTGCAGCGCTTCCGCCGCCTGCTCCGGGCGGTCGAGGCAGGTCTCGACCGCGTCGGCCGCCAGGAAGCCGCTGTTCATCGCCAGATAAACGCCGGTCGAGAACACGGGATCGATGAAGCCGCCCGCGTCGCCCACCATGAGGTAGTTCGGACCGACCATCGTTTCCGCGTTGTAGGAATAATTGCCGGTGCCGGTGGCCGGACCGGTCAGGGTCGCATTGCGCAGCCGATGGGCGAGCGCCGGGCATGAGGCGATCAGGTCGTTGAACAGGGCGGTCATATCCCCGTCGCGGTTCTTGAAGATATCGGGTTTCGATACCGCGCCGACGCTGGTCGTGCCGTCCGACAGCGGGATGAACCAGAACCAGCCCTTGGCGAACCAGAAAATGCTGATATGACCCTCGTCACGGCCCTGCAGCCGCTCCGCGCCGGTGAAGTGGCCGAAGACCGCGGCGCTCTCATGCCGGCGGTTGCGCTGCTTCACCTTCAGGCGCGAGGCCAGGAACGTGTCGCGGCCGCTCGCATCCACGACGAAGCGGCCGTGGAACTGCCGCACCCGGCCATCGGCCATGGCGGCGGTGACGACGCCGCCCTCCGCCGTGAAGTCGACCCCGGTTACCCGGCATTCCTCGAACGCCTCGGCGCCCTTGGCCTTCGCGTTGTCGAACAGGATCTTGTCGAATTCCGACCGGCGAACCTGGAAGGAATAGTCCATGTCCTTGTGCCAGCCGTCGCCGAACTCGAGCAGGCTGGGCTTGTTATGATCCGGAGACACGAACTCGATGCCGTATTTCGGCATCCCCATGCGCTCGACCGCGTCCTTGACGCCCAACCGGTCCAGCAGCGGCACGTTGAAGGGCAGCAGGGATTCGCCGATATGGAATCGCGGATGCCTGTCTTTTTCGATCAGCGTGACGGTCTTGCCCCGTGCCGCCAGCAGCGCCGCGACGGTGGACCCGGCCGGACCGCCGCCGACGACGACGACATCCCGAACCGAAGCGTCTCGACCGGCGGATTCTGCGACCAATTCTTGCACTCGCGCTGTTTTAGCTTGTCCCGGACCCCATCGCGGGGCGATAGGGCAGGATTATCATATCGATTTGCCCCCCACCAGAAGCATCTGGTAATATTATCCGCAACTAAATCATGTGAATGCTTCCACGGGCCGATGTGACTGAGCCAGCCGAACTTTCGAATGTCTGAGGGGAACAGCATTGGCACGGAGGGCACGGAATTCTTGGCCCAATCCGCCGCCCCGCCTATCGATATTCATCGGGACAGCGCATTCGTGCGCGGCTTGTTCAACGACACGGCCCCTTACTACGACACCGTCAATCGTATCTTTTCCCTGGGCTCCGGGGGCTGGTATCGCCGCCGGTGCCTGCTGCGCGCCGGCTTGAAGTCCGGCCAGACAGTGCTCGATGTCGCGGTCGGCACCGGGCTGATCGCGGAAGCGGCGCTGCGGATCGTCGGCGCCGACGGCGATGTCATCGGGCTCGATCTCAGCGAGGCAATGCTGGCCGAGGCGCGGCGAAAGCTGGATATCAAGCTGATCCAAGGAACGGCGGAGGCGCTGCCGCTGGCTGACCGGTCGGTCGATTTCGTCGTGATGGGTTACGCGATTCGCCATATCGCCGATCTCCAGGTCTGCTTCGACGAGTTCAGGCGCGTTTTGCGGCAGGGCGGCACGCTGCTCCTGCTCGAGGTTTCCAGTCCCGCCCGCGCCGTATTCAAAACCACGTTGGCGCAATATCTAGGGCGTGG
The DNA here is from genome assembly GCA_964574305.1 of uncultured Rhodospirillales bacterium. Taxonomy (GTDB): domain Bacteria; phylum Pseudomonadota; class Alphaproteobacteria; order BOG-932; family Roseiterribacteraceae; genus BOG-932. The sequence continues at coordinate 3,422 of CAZNNJ010000626.1, forward strand.
GGTTCCACGCCTCAGCGGGTGGGTGACACGGCAGCCGAAGGTGCGCGGCCTGATGAACTATCACTGGGAAACGATGGAAGACTGCATTGCGCCGGCCGTCATTCTGGACGCAATGGCGCGGTCGGGTTTCGCGCAATTGGTGTGCGAGAGCTGGTTCGATCTCTTCCGCAGCTATGCAGGCCAGAAGCAAGGCGGCTAAAGTAGCGGTTCCCGCCTTTGAAGGAGCAATTTTGCAGCTACCTGTTTCGACTCTGGACCGGGCCGTCGCCACCAGGCCGGAGGCTCCGTTCGCGGTTCGCTATGTCAATACTCTCGCCCTTCGCGCACTTCTGAACCAACCCACCGGCATCCTGGGCGTGGTCGGATTCGGCGCGAACCGCCCTGACTTCCTGCCCGCATCCTGCCCCTTCGTCGCCGCGCCCCTGGTGCCGTCCGTCGGCGATGCGATGTTCGAGGTCTGGTGCGCGACGTCGCCATGCCGCCCGTTCAAGATCGGACCGGTGACGGGCGCCTGCACCGATGACTTGGCTTTCGGCGCGGTGACGCTCGACGAGGCTG
>CAZNNJ010000627.1:0-3972 GCA_964574305.1 uncultured Rhodospirillales bacterium
GGCTCTCGCCCGCCCCCCCAGGTAAGGACCCCTCGGTCGGTCCATACGCCGGCCGTCGCCGCGGCGTCGCCGCTGTCGACGAGCGGGCCAGAGGCTCTCATCAGCTGGTAAAGCGCGACCTGGTCCTCCAGCGCATGCACCTTGGCCTCCAGCGCGGCCAGGCGTTTTTCGATGTCGCTCATGTCAGTCTCGTCAGTGAGGTGCGGTCAAACGGAGCCAAGGGCAGGTTGCCCCGCACCCGCTCGCTCCAGGCCGGGTCGGCCAGCATGCCGCGGCCGACCAGGATCAGGTCGAACTCGCCGTTGTTGAAGCGCTCCAGCACCCGGTCGAGATTGTCCAGCGCCTTGGTCTCGCCGCCGGCGAACATCTCCTCCAGCCGGTTGTTGAGGCCGATGCCGCCCACGGTGCTGGAGATCTTGCCGGTCAGCGTCTTGGCCCAGCCGGCGAGGTTGAGGTCCGACCCTTCGAAGGCCGGCGTGTCGAAGCCGCGGATCGAGGCATCCAGTATGTCCACCCCGGCATCGGCCAGCGCGTTCAATATCTCGCCCAGCTCCTCCGGCGTCTGGCCCAGGCGGGCGTGGTAATCCTGCTGCTTGTGCTGGCTGAAGCGGAACATGATCGGCTTCTTGGGCCCGATCTCGCGGCGGATGGCGCGCACGATCTCGGCCCCGAACTCCGCCCGCTGCCGATGGTCGCCGCCCCAGCGGTCGGCGCGCGTGTTGGTCTCGGCCCAAAAGAACGTGTCGATCAGATAGCCGTGTCCGCCATGGATCGCGATGCCGTCGAAGCCCACCTCGATGGCATTCCTGGCAGCACGACCGAATGCGGTGACCACGTCACCGATCTCTTCCTCTGTCATCGGGCGGGTCGGGGCGATGACGCTGTCGATATAGTCCTGCGGCAGCGAATGATGGCCGACCGGCCCCCACAGGCCCGAGGGGCGGCGGCCCGGCAGGTGGGCGTGGGTAGGAGATTTGCGGGCGTCGCGCAGCACGCCCTGGTGCCATAGCTGCGGGAAGATGCGGCCGCCGGCCGCGTGCACCCCATCCACCACCCGCTTCCAGCCGGCCAAGGCGGCCTCGCCGTACATGACCGGAATATCGGGGCCGTCCAGCGCCTCCGGGTCGTCGATGCCGGTGCCCTCGGTCACGATCAGCCCGGCTCCGCCTTCGGCGCGGCGGCGGTAATAGGCGGCGACATCCTCGGTCGGCACCCCGCCGGGCGAGAATTGCCGCGTCATCGGCGCCATGACGATGCGGTTCCTGAGCGTCAGGTCGCCCACTGTCAGCGGGGTGAAGAGGGGGCCGTGCCGGCTTTCGGTCATCGATGCCTACTTATCGTAATAGGATTGGAAATCGGGTGTGGAATCGACGCGCAGCCGGGTCAGCACGCGGGATTTGATGAACCAGGCGCCGCCGATCTTCTCATAGGTCTCATGATAATGGCCGAAGCCGCGCAGATGCTCCTCGACATCGCGGTTCTGCCACCACAGCAGGTCCTCCATCGCCCAGACGCCCGTGGCGGTCATCGGGCCGGTGATTGCGATCTCCGGCGTATGGGCGTGGTGAACGCTGGTCAGCTTCACCTTGCCGTCGACCACCTTTTGGATCATCTCCAATATCTGCTGCTTGCCGCGGGCGATCGAGCCGGCGGGCTTGTGCTGCTCAGGCAGGGTGCCGAAGCTGTCCACGGTGGCGTCCGGGGCGTGGCAGGTGTCATAGAGCGCCCAGTCCTTGGTATCCATCGCGCGGATGCGGCGCGCCATCAGCGCCTTGATCTCCTCGATGGCGGTGAGCCTTTCGGCGTCTGTCATTTCCTTCCCCGGGCTTATATGCCTATCAATCTGCGTTTCCGCGCATGAATCCGCAATCAGTTTCCGAGGCTCGAGATGGCCATTCCTGAGACGATGACCGCGATCGAAATCAGCACGCCGGGTGGCCCGGAAGTGCTGACCCCGGTCCAGCGCCCGGTGCCCCAGCTGGCAGCGGGCGAAATCCTGATCGCGGTCGCCGCTGCCGGCCTCAACCGGCCGGACCTGATGCAGCGCCAGGGCAACTATCCGCCGCCGCCCGGCGCCAGCGATATTCCGGGGCTGGAGGCCTCGGGCTGGGTCGCGGCGGTGGGCGAGGGCGTTGCCGGCTTCACTGTCGGCGACGCGGTCTGCGCCCTGCTGGCCGGTGGCGGCTATGCCCAATATGTCGCCGTGCCCGCCGTGCAATGCCTGCCGGTGCCCGAAGGCTTGACCATGGTCGAAGCGGCGGCGCTGCCCGAAACCCTGTTCACCTGCTGGACCAACCTCATCGACGGCGGACATTTGAAGGCCGGTGAGACGGTGCTGATCCATGGCGGCGCGTCGGGCATCGGCACGACCGGCATCCAGCTTTCCAAAGCGCTGGGCGCCACGGTCTTCGTCACGGCGGGCTCGGCGGAGAAGTGCGCGGCGTGCCTGAAGCTCGGCGCCGACCTGGCGATCGATTACAGGACCCAGGACTTCGTCGCCGGGGTCAAGCAGGCGACGGGCAGGCGCGGGGTCGATGTCGTGCTCGACATGGTGGGCGGGGACTATATTCGTCGCGATATCGAGATACTGGCCCAGGGCGGCCGCCATGTCTCGATCTCGACCCAGGGCGGGATGGAGGCGACGATCCCGATCTTCAAGGTGATGCAGAAGCGCCTGATCCTCACCGGATCGACGCTCCGTCCACGCAGTCCTGCCGAGAAGGGCAAGATTGCCGAGGCGCTGCACGAAACTGTCTGGCCGATGATTGCGGCCGGCAAGATCAGGCCGCCGATCCACGCCACCTTCCCGCTGGCGCATGCCGCCGATGCCCATCGGGCGCTCGAGGACGGGGACCACATCGGCAAGATCGTGCTGACAGTGAAAGAAGCACCGGAAATATAAAAAAATGCTGGAAAAATGGCCGCTAAGCCGCCAGATGTGACATATACACCGCCCGTTTTGGGCGGACTCGCGATTCACCCCGAAGATTGGTCCGTATCGGCCGCGGCGAACCGGCGCCGGCCAAAGAAGGAAGACTAAGGATTTATTATGGCTAGTCCGTTGATGCCGAAGGCTACTGCCGTCTGGCTGGTCGAGAATACCAGCCTGACATTCGACCAGATCGCGGAGTTCTGCGGCCTGCATCGCTTGGAGGTCCAGGGCATTGCCGACGGCGAGGTCGCGGTCGGCATGGTCGGGCTCGACCCGGTCGCCGGCGGCCAGGTAACCCAGGAAGAGATCGAGCGTGCCGAGAAGGACCCCAAGGTCCGGCTGCAGCTGGTCACCAAGGATCTGCCGGCGCCGTCCAAGCGCGGCAAGGGCCCGCGCTATACGCCGGTGACCAAGCGCGGCGACAAGCCCGACGCCATCGCCTGGCTGCTGAAGAGCGCGCCCAACCTGTCGGACACCCAGATCGGCAAGCTGATCGGAACGACCAAGACGACGATCCAGGCGGTCAAGACCCGCACCCACGAGACCAGCGCCACGCTCAAGCCGCGCAGCCCGGTGATGCTTGGCCTCTGCACCCAGGCCGAGCTCGACGACGCCATGGCCAAAGCCCGCAAGCGCACCGGCAAACCCGATCCCGAGCCGCAGATTTTCGAGGAAGAGAACGTCGCCTGACGGTGAAAACGAAAACGGCGCCGAGTGGCGCCGTTTTTTTGGATCAATGCCGGTCGAGCCGGTCTATCTCCTCTTTGATCCTCAGCTTTTCGAATTTCAGTTTCTTGATCGTCGTGGTGTCGGGGGCCGGTCGGCTCTGCTCATGGTCGAGGGTACGGTCGATATCGGCGTGCTTGGTGCGAAGCGCGGAAACATGAGACTCAAGCGACATTGGGGCACCTCCATGTTGTCGTCACAAGCGGGTTCCGATGACCCGATCCCATGACGATATCACTCTGAGGCGCGCTGAATAGTCTTTAAAATCATACTCCCGAGTCCCAATTGGCGGCCCGTTCGGGTCAATCCCCCAG
>CAZNNJ010000628.1:0-3969 GCA_964574305.1 uncultured Rhodospirillales bacterium
TACTTGGTGGTGGTATTGGTATTGTTCTTGGTTGGAATCCGGATAGACCAGGACGAGGGCCAAGGCAAAGACGAAGAGGTCCACTCTAGCGCAACGTCAGTATCACGATCTGGGGCGGAACTGCTAGGGGGATGGGGAGCCCGCTCATTCCTCGTGGTTTTGGTTTTGGTCTTGGTCTTGGTTTTGGTCTTGGTTGGAATCCGGATAGACCAAGACCAGGACCAAGGCCAAGACCAAGAGTGCCACTCTAGCGCTAGGTCAGGATCACGTTGTGAGGAGGAAGTGGGAGGGGGAGGGGGTAGGGGAAAAAAAAAGGGGATGGCGAAGCTAATTTTCATCGTCTGTGCGCTCTTCATCTGCGGCACCGCCGCGGCACAGAGTCAAACAACACAAGCTTCCTCGCAGAGCACGCCGGCCGCGACCGATGGGGCATCCTCGCCCCCGGCGCGGCTGATCAAGCCGCATCCGGCGCATCCCGAAGCGCATCCGGTCGAGCGCCCGCATCATCCGCTCGATGAGCGGTGCAAGCCGCTCAAGGACCAGCTCGAGCTGGCGCTGCAGAAGCCGGGCAACCAACGCCGCCTGTTCCAGGCCAAAGTGGCGCACAATGCCGGCACCCGCTTCTGTCGCGAGGGGCATCCCGACAAGGGGATGGCGGAATTCCAGCGCGGCCTATCTTATCTGCAGGATACGGGTTCGCACTGACGGGGCGCCATGCATCTCTTGATCGTTGAGGACGATGCCGAGACGGCATCCTATATGCGCAAGGGCCTGACCGAGGCCGGCTATACGGTCGACCATGCCGACAACGGCCGCGACGGCCTGTTCCTCGCCACCTCGGGCTCGTTCGACGCCATCGTCATGGACCGGATGCTGCCTGGGCTCGACGGGTTGTCGGTGGTCCAGGCGATGCGCGCGGCCAAGATCTCGACACCGGTGCTGATCCTGTCGGCGCTGGGGCAGGTGGACGACAGGGTGAAGGGCCTGCGCGCCGGCGGCGACGATTATCTGTCGAAACCCTTCGCCTTCTCGGAGCTTCACGCCCGGATCGAGGCGCTGCTGCGCCGCCGCGACGTCCAGTCGGTTGAGACCAAGCTCACCGTCGGCGACCTGGAGCTCGACCTGCTGTCGCGCAAGGTGAGGCGCGGCGACAAGCCGATCGACCTGCAGCCGCGCGAACTCAGGCTGCTCGAATATCTCATGCGCCATGCCGGCCAGGTGGTGACCCGCACAATGCTGCTGGAAGGGGTCTGGGACTATCATTTCGACCCGCAGACCAACGTCATCGACGTCCATATCAGCCGCTTGCGGCAAAAGCTCGACAAGGGTTTCGACACGCCGCTGCTGCATACGATGCGCGGCGCCGGCTATTCGATAAGGGCCATCTGAACCGGTCATGGCCCGGCCGCTGCCCAGCTTCGTGCGCAGCTCGACCTTTCGGCTGTCGCTTTTCTACGTTCTGCTGTTCTTCCTTTCGGTCGCGGCATTGCTCGCCTTCATCTATGTCCAGGCGATCGCCACCATCGATGACCAGACCGAGCAGGCGACCAAGGCCGATGCGGCGGCGCTGATCCAGGAATATTCATCCCAGGGCATCGCCGGCCTGATCGAGGCGGTGGAGGACCGGGTGGCGCCCGACCGCGCCGCCGACGGGCTCTATCTGCTCGAGGATGAGGACGGCTCGCCGCTCGCCGCCAATATCCACACCTGGCCCGCCGTCGAGCCCGATGCCCGCGGCTGGATCAATTTCACCGTCGACCGCGACGACGGCCCGCACCAGGCCAGGGGCCAGACTTATGCGCTGAAGGACGGATCGAAGCTGCTGGTTGCCCGCGACCTGCATGCCCGCGCCGACTTCCAGGAGCTGATGCTGGATGCGCTCTACTACGCCTCAGGGCTCACACTGCTGCTCGGCGTCGGTGGCGGCCTTCTGATCAGCCGCCGCATGTTGGCCCGGCTCGGAACGATCAATCGGGCGGCGGAGCGCATCCGCACCGGCGATCTGACTCATCGCATCGCGGTCACCGGCTCGAACGACGAGTTCGACCGGCTGTCGGACACGCTGAACGCGATGCTGGAGGAAATCCGCCGGCTGATGAGCGGGATGCGGACGGTCACGGACAATATCGCCCATGACCTCAGAAGCCCGCTGACCCGGATGAAGGGGCGGCTGGAGATGCTGCTGCGCGAGACGCCCGATTCGGAGGCGCAGCGCCAGGCGATCGAGCGCACCATCGCCGATGCCGACCAGCTGCTCGCCACCTTCACCGCGCTGCTGTCGATCGCCGACGCCGAATCGGGCAGCGCCCGTGCCTCGATGGCGCCGCTGGATCTTGGGGATCTGGCGACGGACATTGTCGATCTCTACGGCCCGGCGGCGGGGGAACGGTCGACCTCGATGCATTATGGCGACGGCCACGGCACCGTGTTCGGCAGCCGGCAGCTGCTGTTCCAGGCGGTCGCCAATCTGGTCGACAATGCGATCAAGAATACGCCGGGGGGCGGCGCCATCACGCTCTCGGTGGAACGGTCGCCGGCCTGGGTGAGGCTCAGTGTCGGCGACACCGGCCCCGGCATCCCCGAGCGGGAGCGCGAGCATGTGCTGGAGCCGTTCGTCCGGCTGGACAGCAGCCGCTCGACGCCGGGCAGCGGGCTCGGCCTCGCGCTGGTCGCGGCGATCGTCCGGCTGCACAGCGCACGGATCGAGCTCGGCGACAACAATCCCGGCCTGAGCGTTGCGCTGATCTTCCCGGTGCCGGGCTGACCCTGCGTCTGGCTGAATCGGCCACGGGAATCATCGCCTTACGCGGCTTGATTAACAATTTGTAATCCGCCTGACACTCACAGGAAAGGCGCGGGTGAACATTATCCGGGCTATCGACGCGGAACGGTCTGCGCCGGTGACCTAATCAGGAAGGATTCCCCAATGACTCGTCAGCTCGTCGCCGCTTCGCTCGCGGTCCTCATGCTCGCTGCTCCGGCCATCGCGCTCGCCGCCGACCCGGCCCCGGCTTCCGACACCGCCCCGGCCAAGAAGACCTCGACCCATAAGCACAAGGCCAAGAAGGCGAAGAAGGAAGCTGCTCCGGCCGCCCAGTAAGCCGGTCCGCAGTTATCGGTTATTCGCGAAAGCCGGGGCGGCTCGAACTGCCCCGGCTTTTATCTTTTTGGGCGCCTTTATCTTTTAGGTGATCGGTCGGCGGCAATCGTGCAAAATACGATATAACGTCGGGACCGGTCTGGAAGGGATAGCGATGGTTCGTTCAGTTTTCGCGGGCGTGCTTGCCGCCGCCCTGTTCGCCGGGCCGGTTGCGGCGCTGGCGCAAACCACCGACATGGTGACCTACAGCGACACGCTGCGGAAGAAGTCCGGCTCGCATTCGGCGATCCGTCCCGTGACCCGCGGCCCGGTCAGCGGCAAGCATGCCGCCGGTGCCAAACATACCGCTTCGGCCAAGCATACGGCCTCCGCCAAGCATGCGCCGGCGAAGGGCAGGCATCACAAGTAAGTCGGGAATCCAGGCATAAAAAAGCCGGGCAGCTTTGCGGCTGCCCGGCTTTTTGCTGTCCCTCAGATCAGCGTGCGTAAATGAAGCCCAAAGTCTTGTACGGGCGGCCCCAGCAATTATCCAGTTCGTTCCAAACCTCGACCATGCTCCAGTCGTTCTTATCCGAGACGTCCTGGACCCGTACGTTGCGGGTGATCTTGCCGCGGCCCCAATGGCCGATCGACCAGTTGGCGTGATCGATCTCGATCATGCGCTGGTTGAGCTGCTTCGCGACGATGGCGACATGGCCATGGACCATCCGCTTCGTGTGATCGAACACCAGGACGGCCTTTTCGACCGGCGCATGGCCGCGGTCATAATGCCCCGCCGCGTTGCTCCACCATTTCCAGGCATCGCCCGACAGTTTAAGGGTGGAAACCTGATGCACGAATTGAACGCAATTCCACGCCTTGGCCGGCTG
>CAZNNJ010000629.1:0-3952 GCA_964574305.1 uncultured Rhodospirillales bacterium
CGGTCTCTATGGCGGCGTCATGCTTGCGGCCATCCCGCAGCTGCTCGCGTCCAAGGGCGTACCGGAGCCGGACATTGCATCGGTCACGGCGATCGGCCTCAGCCCGAATTTTTTCTATTTCTTCGTGTCTCCGATCCTGGACGTCCGCTTCAGCCGGAAACTCTACGCCTATATCCTCGGCTTCCTCGCGCCACTTCTGCTTTTCACGGCCTTGATGTCGACGGATAACCTTCCGCTGCTCACCGCCTTGCTGTTCGGTGGTCAATTCGCGGTGGTGCTTTACAGCAGCGCGCTCGCGGGATGGCTCAGCGGCCTGACGCGTCCTGAGGACGAAGCGCGGCTCAGCGCCTGGTACACGATCGGTAATTTCGGCGGCTACGGCGCAACGGCGATGGTGGGGATTCTCGTCCTGCGCGCCTTTCCCTTCGTGGTCGGCGCGGGCCTGCTGTCCCTCATCGTCATGCTGCCGCTGTTATCGTTCCCGTTCCTGCCTTCCGCGCCGCCCGATCGTCGCCTGGCCAGCGAAAGCTTCGGCCAGTTTTTCGGCGATGTATTGGCGTTGCTGAAAAAGCGCACGGTGCTGGGCGCCCTGCCGTTCTTCATCACGCCATGCGCCTCGTTCGCGCTCATCAATACGCTGAGCGCCCTCGGCAACGATTTCGCCACATCCGAAGGAACGGCGGCCACAATCCTCGGTCTCGGCGCAAGCCTGCCCGCGGCCGGCAGTTTGCTGATTCCGACCTTGGCTCGATACGTTCCGCTGCGTCCCCTTTACCTGCTGATCGGATCGGTCGGCGCGCTGTTCACCTTGACGCTGATCGTGCTGCCGCACGGGCCGATGACGTTCGCGCTCGCAGTCGTCGGAGAAAACATGTTCGCCTCGGCCGCGCTGGCCGCCGCGACCGCGATCATTTTCGATACGATCGGCAAGGATAACCCCTTGGCTGCGACGCAATTCTCGGTGCTGAACGCGGCAGTTCAATTGCCGGCGACCTATATGCAGGCGATCGACGGCATCGGCTATGGCCGCGGCGGCCTGACCGGGACCCTGCTGACCGACGCATCGATCAGCCTGATCACCTGTGGCGCTCTCGCGCTTGGCTTGTCGTTCATGCACCGGATGGCGCCGCGGGAGAGCGTATCGGCATAGGGATCATTTGTCGCGCAACGATCATTCGCAATGGATCATAAGATTGTTTACAATCTGACGGTCCGAACCTGAGGAAACCGAGATGAGCCTGGGCATCGATGCGCGCAACGACTTCGATTCGGTCCCGGTCATCGATTTCGGCGGCATGCTGGGCCGCGACCCGACGGAGAAGGCGAAAGTCGCCGCTGCATTGAGTGACGCCTGCGTCAATATCGGCTTTTTCTATATCGAGAACCACGGCATCCCACAGACCCTGATCGACAGCATGTTCGCGCAGGCCGAGCGCTTCTTCCGTATACCGTCGGAAGACAAGGTCGCCATCCACGTCAAGCAATCGCCCAGCCTTGTCGGCTATGTCGGCATGGAGGAGGAAAATGCCGATCCGGCGGTCAGCAAGGGCGACATCCATGAGGGCTTCGACTTCATCGCCGAGGATGCCGATACCGCGTTCGGTTTCATGGAAGGTGATTTCCGCAAGACCGGTAACCAGTGGCCCGCGAACCTGCCCGGCTTTCGCGAGGTGATGACCGAGTACAGCATCGCCGTGCGCCTGCTCGTCCGCCGCATGTTCGCCGCGTTCGCGCTCGGCCTCGATCTGCCTGAGGACTATTTCGCTCCGATGTCGGACAAGCCGATGGCGCTGACCAGGATGATGTATTACCCGAGCCAGAGCGGACCGCTCGACCTCAGCCGTATGGGGGTGGGCGCGCACACCGACCATGAATGCTTCACGATCCTGGCCCAGGACTCAGTGCCGGCGCTGCAGGTCCGCAACCGGAGAGGCCGGTGGATCGACGCCCCGCCGATCAGGGGCGCATTTGTCGTCAATATCGGCGACCTGATGGCCCGCTGGACCAATGGCGCCTTCGCCTCGACTTTCCATCGCGTCTACAACGCAAGCGGGCGCGCGCGCTATTCGATCCCGACCTTCGTCGGCGCCAACGCGGACACCGTGATCCGCGTCCTGCCGAGCTGCGTCAGCGACGACAATCCACCGAAATACGAACCGATCGTCGCCGGCGAATACGTAACCCAGCTGATCTACCACAATATTCACGGCCACACCGCGCCGCACCCGGCCAAACCGCCCCAATGATGCACACAATCGAAACCATCGTCGGCCAAGGCCTCTGCATGGGCTGCGGCCTGTGCAAGAGCCTGGCCGGCCCCGGCAATATCGAGATGGTGATGAACCTGGAGGGCGGCGAACGCCCGGTCGTCACCGGCACGGTCGACGAACCGACCTTGAAGCTGATCAATGCCGTCTGCCCCGGCCTCAATGTCGAGGGCTATGTCCATGAGGACTGGCTCGAGGCGGCGGAGGAACCGCCGGAAATCCACCCGATCTGGGGTCCGACCCGGCTGATGTTCACCGGCCATGCCACCGACCCGTGGGTACGCTTCCACGCCTCGTCCAGCGGGGCGCTGTCGGCGATGGGCATCTACATGCTCGAAACCGGTGCGGTCGATTTCATCCTGCATGTCGCCGCGTCGAAGACCCAGCCGGTGCGCACGCTGGATCATCTGAGTTTCGACAACGCCCAGGTGATGGAGGCTTCCGGCTCGCGCTATGGCCCGGCCGCGCCGCTGGTCGATTTCAAGGCAGTGCTCGATCGCGGCCGGCCCTTCGCCTTCATCGGCAAGGCCTGCGACATCTCCGCGATCCGCAACTACGCCAGGTTCGATCCGCGGGTGGACGAACTGCTGAAATACACGCTCAATTTCTATTGCGGCGGCGTGTCCGAATTCGGCAAGACGATGGACTATGTTCGCAAGGTCGGGCTCACTGAGCAGGATATCGCGCATCTGCGCTATCGCGGCGACGGCTGCCCCGGCCCGATGGTGATGAAGAGCCATGCCGGCCAGGAATTCAGCTTCTCCTACAACGAGATGTGGGAGGATGAGGCGCGCTGGCAGCTGATGTTCCGCTGCAAGATCTGCCCGGATTCGATCGGCGACCTGGCCGACATCACCGTCGCCGACGTCTGGCCCGGCGGCCGCCCGGACGCGGAGGGCATCGGCTTCAACGGCTTCATCGCCCGCACCGCGCAGGGCAAGGCCCTGCTCGAAGGTGCGGTGCGCGACAGCGCGGTCACCATCTCGCACGACCTCGGCTACGACGGTCTGGAGCAGGCCCAGGGCTCGCACATGTACAAGAAGCAGTCGATCACATCGCGCCTGGCGGCGATGGGCGACCAGGGCTTCATCGCGCCGCGCTTCGACCATCTGCGCCTGGACCAGGCCGCCGCGATGCTGACCGCGGCGGAGCGGGAGGCGAACTACGTTGGCATGACGGATCGTCTGAAGGCCGGTGACAATATCGAGCCGTTGCCGGTTCTCGCGTAGGGTGGATAAGCGTAGCGTAATCCACCAACAGGTGTTCCCGGCGCGCGGAATGCCGAGCGTTGCTCGGCTGGCGGATGACGCTCTTCCGCCCTACTTTGCCGGATGCACTTGCCGCCAATGGCGGGCGATGTCGATCCGCCGGCAGATCCAGACTTTATCATGGCCCTGCACGTGATCCAGAAACCGCTTCAGCCCGGCGATGCGGCCGGGGCGGCCGGCGAGGCGGCAGTGGAGGCCGACCGACATCATCTTCGGCGCGGTGAGCCCTTCCTCATACAGCGTGTCGAAGCTGTCGCGCAGGTAAGTGTAGAACTGCTCGCCGGTGTTGAAGCCTTGAGCGGTGGCGAAGCGCATGTCGTTGGCGTCCAGCGTGTAAGGCACGATCAGGTGGTCGACCATGTTTCCGCGGATGGCGACTTTGGTCCAATAGGGCAGGTCGTCGGCGTAGGAATCGGC
>CAZNNJ010000630.1:0-3952 GCA_964574305.1 uncultured Rhodospirillales bacterium
CTGACTGATTTGTGGATCTTGTAGGTGTGGCTTCGAGAGTTTCGGATTGCTGTCGGATATATTTTGACCCGGCAGGAGATAATACTGAATGTTTTGCGGTCGGTCAGTGAGAGATAGCCTTCCTCGTCGACCCATCACACGTCACCCATGGTGGTCCAGCCGTACTTGTTCGTGTTCTCGACGACCTTCTCAGGCGCATTGTGATAGTTCAGTGTCGGCCCGCCGGCAAAAAAAACAACGCCCTCGGAACGCGGCGGTAGGGGTTCGCCGTCTTCGTCGCAGATCCGCAGCTCGCCCAGGACGGCGCGGCCGACAGAGCCTCGGTGGGTCAGCCACTCCTCTGAACTGACGGCACAAAGGCCGGTACCCTCCGTACCGGAATAATATTCGTAGATCACCGGCCCCCACCAATCGATCATCTGCTCCTTGACCGGCACCGGGCAGGGGGCTCCGGCATGCAACGCCAGCCTCATCGAGGAGAGGTCGTATTTCGCCCGAATCTCGACCGGAAGCTTGAGCATTCTCACGAAATGCGTAGGAACGAATTGGCCGGAATTGACGTGATAACGCTCAATCAACTGCAGACTGAGCTCGGCGTCGAACTTTTCCATCACTATGATCGTGCCACCAAGGCGATGCACCGTCATGGACCAGCGTAGTGGGGCCGCGTGATAGAGGGGTGCCGGTGAAAGGTAGGTGCAGTTGGGCGGGAAATGGAAAAGGGTATTGGCCATGTTGACCATTACGGAGGGCTCGTCGATTGGGCCGCCTGTGAGCGCAGGCTTAATTCCCTTCGGCCGCCCGGTCGTGCCCGAGGAATATAGCATGTCCGCGCCCGCCGTTTCGTCAGCGATCGGTGTCTTCGGAAAGCGATCCCGGACCGCCTCATAGCACTCGTAAGGCGCGCGGGCGCTCCCGACGGCGAAAAGCGTTACCCCGCTAAGAAGCGCAGGCAGTTCATCGACCACCGGGCCCACCCCGAAGGAGGTAATCAGTACCTTCGCGGCGCAATCGTCCATGATGTATTCGATCTCACCGGCCGAAAGCTTAGAAGAGATACAGGTATAATAGAGTCCACTGCGCTGGGCTGCCCAAGCGACCTCGAAGAAGCGCGGATGGTTCTCCATCAGGATCGCGATCATGTCACCTGTGCGGAGGCCGAGCGTACGGAACAGATGCGCGGCTTGGTTGGAGCGCTCGTCCAGCTGCCGATAGGTCACCGCTTCACCGGAGCCCGCCATGATATAGGCGAGGCGATCGGGCGTGCTCTTGGCGTGGACTGCAGGATGCATGATTGCTTGTCTTCCTCGCGGTTGGCGCTGCTGCCGACTTATTCCGTTGTTGCTGTCGAGCCTGAACCCAATATCAAACAACTGATTAATTAATGTCGGCTGTATATCATCGGCGAGAGGCCCACTCAAGGCGGCGCATCTGTTTCGATGGCCCGAGCGCCACTGGATGGGGGCATCCCAGCGCGGACCTGAAGTTCGCTTTCAGAAGATGCGGATGGCCCATATCGTTCGGGCGGGCCATATCCGCATCTGGGTATTGTCAATGTGCGACACGGCTTGGGGCGACGCGGGACCGCTGCAACTGTGCGTACGCCGCGGGCGTTGTGCCGGCCCAGCGCCTAAAGGCTCTGATGAAGGAACTGGCTTCGGAAAATCCCGACCGGAACGCGACTTCTTCAACGGACAGCGCTTGTTTGCTGAGGTAGTACTCGGCGATGTTATAGCGGACCTGGTTCTTAATGTCGTTGAAGCTCAGCCCCTCCTGCGCCAGGCGCCGCCGCAGGGCCTGCGGGTGGATCGAGAGCCGCGCGGCAATGTCCTCGAACTCCGGAAGCCATGGCAGCTCTCGCGATACAAGTTCGCGAATCCGTGAGGCCCAGGCGCTCTCCGTGGAAACTGCAATCAAGAGTTGGTCGATGGGGTTCATCAACAATTGGTCGAGTTCGCACTCATCGCGCTGGATTGGAGCGTCGAGGATGGCGCGGTCGAAACGCAGTGAGGCGCGTGGGCAGCCATATGCGACCTCGGCGCCCAAGAACAGCCAACGGTGCTCCGCGGCATGGGCGGGGCGCTGGTGCGGCAGGGCCACGCCCCTGAGCGTAAATGGGCCCTTCATCAGCCAGGTCAGAAAGCACCGCGCGGCGCCCATCACCCGCTCATAGGCGTAGAGATCCAACTCAGGGCCAGTTTTGCACCGCACGAACTCTATCACTGCCTCGTCGCCTTCGATGACGAGTTGCGCGCGCAAGCCACACTCGATGAGGCGGTAGAATCTGCACATCCGGCCAATTGCGTGTCCGATCGATCCTGGATGGACGGATGAGAGACAGGCCATCTGCCATGTTCCCAACTTGACGGGGGCGGCGCCGTAGCCGAGGAACTCGTCGTTCAGGGCGCGCGCCACCGCCGACATAAGGTCGAGATAAGCCTCAAGCGGAACCCGCGCTTCGTCGTTATCCACGACGGAGGCATCCAAACCGAATTTGCGTAGCAATCGGTCGCAGTTATGGCCTTCCCGCTGAACGTGCCGGATGGCGGAACGCACGAAGCAAGTCGGCACCGTTCCAGATGGCGGATAACCTGCAGATGCTTGCACCATGTCCTCCCGATTGATATAGTTATCCAATTAATTAATCATCACGCGATGAACAGTCTGTCGGCCCTTGCTTCAACAGAATTTCCGGTTGACTGATTTGCCTGCAGCGCCGGGGCGGCCCCTGATTGCTAACTGGCGCGGTGTCGGACGGCGCCAGGGTAGTTGAGGGCAGCATGGCCAATCTCGCCTACCTCGAACCAACTCCAGACAGGTCTACAACTCCAACCCCCAAGGTCGTCTTTCGTGACTCACACTATCCATTTCTCTGCGCCGTCTAAAATCATACACTGGTATTAGGCCACGTGTGCGCTAGAGTGATCAGCACGGCTGCGTGTCGGCGCGCAGGGGATCCGCCTCCCTTAGGCCAGGATTCTGCCTGGGCTGAGGGGAAGCTTAGTGAGCCGCTGAATTCTGAGGCTGAATCGCGCCACGGGCACGCTGGTTGGTCTAGCCGCGCCACGAGGTTAACGGAGGAAGGCGTATCCCGATGCCTGAAGCCGCGACGCAGCTCCCACCGATGACAGCTCGGTGGCACCCGATGCTTCTCATCACCTTGGGTGTAGTCACCGGTGTCCTCGCGACAGCTGGCCTGCTTTTGGCAATTCGGGGCGAATTCTCGGTTGATGATCCGGTAGAGAGGGCGGTGGCATTCGGCCTTGCTATTTCCGCTGTGGGAACGGCAGTGGTCGTGATGATGCGGCGTCAGGCCCCCAGCATCTCATCCACCGATCATCAGGCAATCCTGAACATCGCCCATGACGCAGTGATCATCACGAATCGTTCAGGAGTCATATGCGGCTGGAGTGGGGGCGCCGAGCAGACATACGGGTGGTCGCAGAGGGAAGCGGTCGGTTGCGACTGCGACGCGCTGTTAAAAACGGAGGTCGACTCCGCTCATTTGGACAACACCTTAGCGCGCGACAGGTATTGGGCCGGTGAACTCACTCGAGTACGACAAGACGGGAAAAGGATCGTCCTGGCGAGTCGCCGCTGTGTCCGTCTGGACGCACTCGGTCGGGTGGCGGGTTTCGTCGAAGCGAGCCATGACCTAACTTGGCAGCGCAGTGCTCAAGCCGCGACAGAGGCTTCCGAACGTCGCTTTGCGGAGTTGTTCCATGCGGCGGGGGTATCGGCATTCGAAGCTGATTGGTCCGCGGTGCGTGAGTGCATTTATCAGAATTTGCCCGGCGGCATAAGCTTACGCGCCTTTCTTACGCAAAGGCCTGATATCGTCCGGGAGGCGGCCGCGCGCGCGGTGCTCTTGGATTACAATCGGGCCGCCGCCGAACTGATCGAAGCCCGCGGCCCGGACGATGTCAGTGGCTCAAATCCGGGATGGCGCGGG
>CAZNNJ010000631.1:0-3942 GCA_964574305.1 uncultured Rhodospirillales bacterium
ATTCCGGCGCTACCCCGATGTTATCGTCCAGGCGGAGAGTGTCGAGGACGTGCGCGCTGCTGTCGACTTCGCCAGGACACACAAGATGCAGCTGACCACAAGGGCGGGCGGCCATAGTTTTTGCGGCTGCTTCCTGCGCGACGGTGGCATGCTTGTCGACGTATCGCGGCTGCAGACGGTGCAGATCGACACGTCCGCCAAGGAAGCCATGGTGGGACCAGGCGTCATCGGGCGCCGGCTGAATGCCGAGCTCGGAGCGGTCGGGTTGGCATTTCCGACGGCGCATTGCGGCATGGTGCCGATCAGCGGCTTCCTGCTCGGCGGTGGTCTCGGCTGGAACGGCAATGCCTGGGGCGGCATGAGCACCTTCAATATCGCGGAACTGGAGATCGTCACGGCGGATGGGCAGGTTCGCCGCGCCAGCGCACATGAGAACCCTGATCTCTTCTGGGCCGCACGCGGCGGCGGTCCGGGCCTGTTCGGCGTGGTGACCCGCTTCCGGCTGAAGTGCCATGATCTGCCGAAGGCGATCCGGTCCCACAGCTTCATCTTCCCGTTCACGTCGCTGGCGACGGTTTATGCTGCGGCGGAGCGTATCGGCCCGAAACTGCCCACCAATTTCGAGTTGATTGCCGTCACCACGGCGGCTCCGCCCGAGTTCGTCGGCAAATGCGCCGCCGCCGGCTGCGATCAGATCTGCATCCTCCAGGGCGTCGCCTTCGCCGGCAGCGATTCGGACGCCGTCGCGGCCCTTCGGCCTCTGGCGGAAGACGCTATAACCGAATCCGCCCTGGCGCGGACCCTGAATGAAGCCGTGAGCTTCGAGCGCCTCTATCATGATAACGAGCTGCCCTTTCCGCAGCGCCGCTATGCTGTGGACAACATCTATGCCGATCAGCTCGACCAGATCGCGACGATACTGGGCGACCGGCTGCCGAATTCGCCATCGCGGTTGACCGTACCGGTTCTGCTCTACAAGGGCGCACCCAAATTCCCTGACGCCGCATGCTCGACGACCGGCAAGTTCTACGTGTCCTGCTATGCACAGTGGGATCGGCCGGAGGATGACGCTGCGAACAAGAAGTGGCTGATCGATCTTTATGAGCAGCTCCAGCCGCTCGGCACCGGCAGCTACATCAACGAGCTGAATCAGGAAGGCCGAACTCACCGTATCGCGGAATGTTACGCGCCGGCCGCCTGGACGCGGCTCTCCGAGACTAGGCGCAAATGGGACCCGGACGGCGTGTTTCGGGGCTTCTATGGGATTTCGGTCTGAGAAAACTCATGACGACAGATGGAGCTGCTTAAATGACCTCTCTCAGCACCGGTACGGAAATTGTCGGCAAATTCTTTGCTGCCCTCGGAAGCGGACAGGCCGATGCCGCATTCGCCTTGCTATCGCCCACCGTGACATGGACCTATCACGGGCCCGGCGACCGGATTCCGTTCGCGGGCACTTTCGCCGGTCCCCAAGGCGTTCGCGAGTTCTTCGCGCGTTTGGGCGCTTTGGCCGAGCCAATCGAAATGACCCCGTCCTCGATGGGGGGGGCCGATGGCACAGTCTACGTCCGCTGCGTCGAGCGGAGCCGGGTCAAGGCGACGGGAAAGATCTATGCGGTGGACTGGGTGCATGTGATCGGGGTTACGGATGGATACATCGCCCGATTCGACGAGTTTCTGGACAGCGCTGCCGTGGCCGCTGCCTTTGCAGGCTAATCCGGTGCGTCTGGGCTGCAGTGCCGTAGGAGTGGGGCTGCTGTTCGCGGTGCTCACCGGGTCGATCGCCTGCGGCGAGACGGCCGCCTGCGGTGATGCTGCCCGGGGCAAGGCTTACTATACGACCTGCGCCGGCTGCCATGGCAATCGCGCCGAAGGGCAAGCCGGCATGAACGCACCCGCGCTCGCGGGCCTTCCTGCCGATTACCTGATCCGGCAGCTGCGCAGTTTTCGAGACGGCGTGCGCGGCGGTCCGGCGGATTTCTACGGGTTCGCGATGAATGGACGGGCCAAGGCAGTGCCGGGCGATCAGGCTGTGCTCGATGTCGTCGCCTTCATCGCGACCCTGCCGCGCATTGGCATCGCGCCGCAGGCTTCGGCGGCGGCTGGCCGGCCTCTCTATGCCAGCTGCGTCGCCTGTCACGGCGCAAGCGGGGAGGGAAATGGGGCTCTCGGGGCGCCACCGCTGCACGGTCGGGAAAGTTGGTACCTGGCGGCGCAGCTTCGGAACTTCAAAGCCGGAACGCGCGGGTCCGATGCCACCGACCGGTTCGGCCAGAATATGCGCGCAGCCGCGGCGGCACTTCCGGACGACGCTGCGATCGAGGCGGTCAGCCTCTACCTCGCCCGCCTCAGATAACCCACCGCTGCCGCCAGCAGCAACGACGCCATCGCGATACAGGAAAGACCCTGATGCAACTCGACGGAGCCGAATTCGACTATGTCGTCGTTGGGGCGGGATCCGCCGGCAGCGTGATCGCCGCGCGGCTGACCGAAAACCCGGGCACGAGCGTGCTGCTCGTCGAGGCAGGGGGCAATGACGACAGCTTCTGGCTCCATATTCCCGTCGGCTACGGGCGGACGATCGCCGACGAGCGTGTGAACTGGAAGTATATGACCGAGCCAAACCCCGCGCTTGGCGGACGGCGGATTTACTGGCCGCGCGGGAAAGTGCTCGGCGGCTCGAGCAGCATCAACGGCCTGATCTATATTCGCGGCCAGGCGCAGGACTATGATGTGTGGCGGCAGCTCGGCAATGCCGGCTGGGGATACGACGATGTTCTGCCGTATTTCCGCCGTGCCGAGGACCAGGAGAACGGCGCCGACGCGCATCACGGCACGGGCGGTCCGCTGAGCGTCACCAATCTGGCCGAGCGCAATCCGCTGTGCGACGCCCTGATCGGCAGCGCCGTAGCGGCGGGCATTCCGCACAACCCCGATTTCAACGGGGCGCGTCAGGAAGGAGTGGGCTACTACCAGGCGACGATCAGGAACGGTCGGCGCTGCTCGGCGGCCGTGGCCTATCTGAAGCCGGCGCTGCGGCGGAATAACTTGACGGTCATCACCCGAGCCCTTGCCGAGCGGGTTCTGTTCGACGGTCTGCGCGCATGCGGGGTGCGCCTGCGCCTGCGCGATCGCGGCATTGTGGTCCGCAGCAGGCGCGAGGTCATCCTGTCTGGGGGCTCGATCAATTCGCCGCAACTGCTGATGCTGTCGGGGATCGGTCCCGCAGAGCAGCTTCGGAGCCTTGGTATCGATCCGGTCGGCGACCTCCCCGGCGTGGGCCAGAACCTTCAGGATCATTATGGCGGCCAGATCACATGGCGGTGTCGCCGACCGATCACAATGAACGACATCATGCTGAGCCGCCGGCGCCAGATGATGACCGGCCTTCGATGGCTGCTGTTCCGGAACGGTCCCTTCTCAATCCCCGCCGGGCAAGCGGGATTGTTCACCCGCGTGCTGGAGGGCTCCGCCACGCCTGATGTCCAGTTCCTGTTCCAGACCTTCAGTGGCGGCTATTACGAAGACGGCCTGTTCCGGTTCTCGGGCTTCGCAAACTTCGTCTGCCCGGTGCGGCCGCGCAGCCGTGGCTATTTGACGTTGGCGGCGAACGATCCGACGGTGCCGCCGCGCCTTTATCCCAACTATTTCGCCGACGAGACCGATCGTACGATCCTCAGGCAGGGTTTCAAGCTCGCGCGCCGGATCGCGGCGGATGGCCCTCTGGCCGATTTCATCTCCGCCGAGCATCTGCCGGGCGACGCGGTTCGGACCGACGACGAGATCGATGCCTATTTCCGCGAGACTGGCGGCAGCGTCTCTCACCAGGTCGGCACATGCAAGATGGGCCAGGATCCGATGGCCGTGGTGGATGAGCGGCTCCGCGTCCGCGGTCTCTCGGCATTGCGGGTGGCCGGAGCCCCGACGCTGGCGAACCCTTTT
>CAZNNJ010000632.1:0-3939 GCA_964574305.1 uncultured Rhodospirillales bacterium
TGGGGTCGGTTGGGAAATCCAAGCTTTGGCATGGAACTACCGGCCGACCAGCCAAATGTTTGGATCGACGATTAAGTCCGCATCGTTCAGGAGGCAGTCGCCGGCAGGCGTCCGACAATGCCTATCTGGTCGGTCATTCCTTCGGCGGAATGATCGTGCCCCGGCTTGCGCGCGAGCGCCCGCTGGCGCGGATGGTCCTGCTGTGCGCCGGTTTCGCCCATGCGAACGACGCGGAACTGGCCGAAATGCAGGCCGCGACCGACACTGCCTCGTATTATCGCTGGCTCGAGATGGACGAACGTGGGCGCGCACGCCTGTCGCGGGAGAATGCAATCGCGGCCTTCTACCACGATGTGCGGCCGGATCTCGCCGACTGGGCCGTCGGAAAGCTGCGGCCGCATTGGGCGGAGGCCATGGCAAAGGTTGGGACGGTCGAGCCCTATGCCGACCGCATCGCCGGCATCGTCGATTGCGAGGATGACCGCATCCTGTTCCGCGATGCGCATCGCGACCTTGCGCGCCGACGCTACGGCATCGATCCCATCATGCTCCCGGGCAGCCACTCGCCTTTCCTGTCCGATCCCGCCTTGTTGGCGCGGACCTTCGATTCGATCGTGCGCTGATATCGTTGCATTTTTTCGCGCCGAGATTGACCCGATAGACTGAGAATAAGCGCTCGTCCCGGGTTATCGATATATAGCGTCACGCCGCCTCGGGAAGATTGGAAATGCAGGACCAGACCAGCGCGCTGTATAGCTGATGCCGACGATGCTCTCCGACATAGGCCGGGGTGATCTGCGCGACCCGGGATTTGGTGCGCACGGACGCATACCAATGCACCACCCGCGTCTCGGCCGGCAGCACTGCGTCGAGCCTGACCATGTCGCTGGTCCGGAACCAATGCTCCGAAATTTCCGGCGGCAGCGGATAGAAGACCCGCGGGTCGTGAACGACCAGATCATCCGGGCGCCCGGCGCTGACCACATCCTGCAAGAGGTCGGGCCCCAGGGCATAGGCTTTCAGCAGGCGTTCCGGCGTGACGGTCAGCATTGCCCGCAGATAGCGCGCGAATAAAGGTGAATTCGGTTCGGCGCCCATTACAGCGTTGTTGAGACCACGGTAATAAAATCGTTCGATCCGCCGGAAGCTTTTCCAGCCGTCCGCCCTGCGCCGCATCGCCTTACGCAGCAGGTCCAGCGCCAGCGAGCGGGCCCAACGCGCGGGGGAACGCGACTTGCGGACGAAATGCGGCCACACAATGTGCTCGCATCCCACGAACTGTGCGGCAACGAGCAGAGGCATCAACGAGGCAACCGTGACCGTGTCCAGGTCGAGATAGATGCCGCCCTGCTGGAACAGGATCGCCGCCCGCAATATATCCGTCCGCATGACGGGACTGGGGATCCGGCCATAGAGGAGGGCCAGCCCATCGGCGACGCCGAGTGCGGCGCCGGCCTCCATCAGACAGGCAACCGGGTCGATCCGGCGCAGCGTCACGCCGGCCGCGCCGGCCAGGGCGCGTGTTTCGGCGCAATCCTCAAGCGGGTCGGTATGGTGAAGGATGACCTCCGGCATGCCGCCGCGCTCGGCCGCCGACAGAACGGCGAACACATAGGCCCAGGGCAGGCGGGCGCCGATCCAGCAGAAATGGACCCTGGCCGGAATGCCCATAAGCCTGCTGTCCACAGGCTCTACAGGCGGCCGTCTTCCAGCAATTCCTCGGCTTTCCTGAAGGCCGCCGGGTCGTCGACATCGACCCAGACGCGGCCCTGGATGTCGAAGGCATAGGCCTTCCCCCATCCCGCCAGCACGTTCATCGCGCCTGAGATGCTGTCGTCACCCTTGGCCTGGGCCACCTCCAGCGCGTCGAACATGATCGGGCCGCACAGGAAGATGCCGGTGTCGATCGCGTTGAACTCGCGGATCACCTTGCCGATACGCTCGATCTTGCCGCCCTTGACCTGCACGCGGGTCACGTCTTCCAGGTCGTTCAGCGGGCTGTCGACATTATAGTCGACGCCGAGCGTGACTGCATTGGCTTCGGCGGGCTTTGTCATCAGGTCGCGCACGATCTCAGGGTCGACCAGGTGGTCGCACATGGTGAGCAGGAACGGCCCGTCGACATAGGGCTTGGCCTTCAGCACCGAGGTGCCGTTGGCGCGCTCCCAGTCGTCATTGACGATATGGGTGATGCGCACGCTTTCGCGGGCGGCATAGGCGTCCAGTTCCTTGCGCAGCTGCTCGCCGCGATAGCCGCTGACGACGAAGAAATGGTCGACGCCGGCGCTGCGCGCCTTCTCGATCACCCGCACGATCAGCGGCACGCCCTTGATATGGATCAGCGGCTTGCTCTCGCCCATTTCGCGCAGACGCGTGCCTTGGCCGGCGGCGACGATGACGCACTGCCTGCGCTGCGCCGTGGCCGCGTTCAGGCGGATAAAGCTCTCGGTCAGGTCGTAGGCTTCGTCGTCGGTGAACTGCTTCGGCGGGTGCTTGCAGAAATAGGCGCTCGGCCCCTCCAATATGCCGCCGATACCGTTCATCAGCGCCAGCTTGCAGCAGCGGATCATGTCGATGACGACGCCGGCCGAATTGGGCGAATCCTCGACCGACAGGCGCAGCTCCAGGTCCATCGGCACGTCGCCGAACAGATGCCCCTCCATGCGGATGAAGCAGATCTTGTTGTCGTTCTGCCACGGCACATAATCGCTGGGCCCGACATGGATGTCGTTGTCCGCCATCCGCTTCTTTGCGACCGACTGCACCGCCTCGGTCTTCGACTTCTTCTTCGACACCAGGCGGCTCTGGTTCTTCATGTTGAGGAAGTCGGTATTGCCGCCGGTGTTCAGCTGATAGGTGCGCAGCAGCTTGACCCCGCGCTTGGCGAAGATATCGGTCAGCACCCGGTGGGTGATGGTCGCACCCAGCTGCGACTTGATGTCGTCGCCGATGATCGGCAGGCCCCGCTGCTTGAAGCGCTCGGCGAAGGCCGGGTTGCTGGCGATGAAGACCGGCATGTTGTTGACGAAGGCGACGCCGGCATCCAGCGCGCATTCGGCGTAGAAGCGGGCAGCCTGCTCGGAGCCGACCGGCATGTAGCAGAGCAGAACCTCAGTGCCGCTGCGCTTCAGCTCGGCGACGATCTCGGCCTTGGTCAGCTCAGTCGCGTCCGAGCGGATGAAGGTGCGGTCGTCCTCATAATTCGCCATATGCTCGGAGATGCCGTCCAGCACCGGTCCCATCTTCACGATCACACCGCTGGCGGGGATGTCCTTCTGGAACACCGTCGTGCAGTTCGGCAGGGAGAAGATCGCGCGATGCACGTCGATCCCGACCTTGCGGGCATCGACGTCAAACGCCGCAACCACCTCGATGTCGCACGGCCGGTAGCCGCCGATCTCGGTATGCATCAGGCCGGTAACGCCGCCGGCGCAACGCTCCGGCGTGTAGTAGTGAATGCCCTGGATCAGCGCGCTCGCGCAGTTGCCGACGCCAGCGACCGCGATGCGGATTTTGCTTTTAGCCATTTTCTCTGACTCTGCTCACGTTGAAATCAATCCATGCCCGGACAGTGTTCATCCGAGCGCTTTTTCATAAATGCGGTAGGTCTTGTAGGAGCTGGCCCCCAGCCGCTCGAGGATGCTGCGCATCGGCCGGTTGGTCTCCAGGATCCAGGACAGCTCGACCCAGCGGAAGCCCATCTTCCTGGCGTTGGGCCACAGCGCCCCGATCAATTGCAGCGGCAAGGCGCTGCCCAGCACGGTGCCGGCCAGGCTCTTGCGCACGCCCATCAGCGGCACGCGCGCCGATTTCAGGCCGGCGACCTTGAGCCGCCACAGCAGCTTCACGACGCCGAACGGAAACAGCTTCCCGTTCAGGTCGCGGATCGCCTCGTTGATGTTGGGCAGGCAGACGATGAAGGCGACCGGCTCGCCCGTT
>CAZNNJ010000633.1:0-3916 GCA_964574305.1 uncultured Rhodospirillales bacterium
TTCCCCTGGCCGGGCATGGTACCCGGCCGGCAGGAGCGACCCTCGGCCAAGGGCAACCGCTAGGCCTTCATCGGCCTCTCGGAAATGACCGGCAGCTATGAGGTGACGGTGTTCTCCGAGCTGCTGGCGACCAATCGCGAGATCATGGTCGCAGGCCAGGCGCTGATCCTGACCATCGAGGTGCAGAAGACCGGCGACGAGATGCGGCTGACCTGCCAGGGCATCGAACCCCTGGACAAGGCGGTTGAGAAATCGGCCGCCGGCCTGCGCATCCTGATGGACAGCGGCGACGGCGTGCCCAACCTGCGCGACATCCTGGCCCGCGAGGAAAAGGGCAGGGGGCAGGTCAGCGTGGTGGTGACCGAGGCGGCGCGCGAGATCGAGCTAAAGCTCCCCGGCGCCTGGACCATCTCAGGAAAATGCCGGGCCGCGATCAGATCGCTGCCCGGCATCGTCGAAGTGCAGGAGCTTTAGGCCAGGTCAGCTTTGTATACGGCGCTCAGGCGAATGTCTGAGTTGGGGGGAAACCGGTCGGTCCGCTTTGAGGCTCGGGATCGTGGTAGGCAGACATACGTACCGCTGACTCACAGTTCAACCATAGCCGCAATCTTGGAAATAGGCTGCTGTGAGGCCGAGGTTTCGGGATATTTGCATCAACGCAATCCCTGCCGGCATGAGGGGGCTTGACCTCAGCGCAGGGCTCGGCGCCTAGATCAAGAGCCCGGAGCCATCAGCCGCCCTTGTTCGACTAACACGAGCACTCCCAAATTGCGTTATCATCCTGGCAAAGTCCGGTCGAAGCTTCTTGGAGTGGTTATATCGCTGATGTTCATATCGGGGTGCGTCCCGAAGCAGAACTCAGAAGTTATCGTCGGATCTGCTCTGGTTGTGACAAGTGCCCTTCTTTCCCCCGTTATAGTGGCTGAAAGATTATCCCGTGAGCACAACATAAAACTAGCCCGAGTCAGTTATATATCCGGTGGACAGGTAGAATTCCCGATAGATGATGTCTGGATCAGTCAGGATAATAAAATCATGTCTGGCGATCTTGTCGTGGGCAGAGGCCACGTTCATGAAGCGCCGTTAGCAGATAGGCTAAATAATGAGGTAAAAAGCCTCAATAATACCACCTGTGGTCCCCTTTATTATCGAGGCTCTTTATCCCACCTCAAACGCTTTGCCGGAGATTTCTCGGTCTCGTTCGATGATGCCGCCCAACTCCACATTCAGGTTCTATTGACTGGGCATGATATTGTTCAGCCTACTCCGCTTGGAAAGGGCGCTAGTGTGACGAGGGTTACTAGCGCATTCGACTGCCTAGCTTTTCCAGATCACGATTCCTCCGCCAAGGACCGGCGAGCTACCGTCTACATTGTCCTGGTCGAACGCGGAGATCAGACGTTGTACGACGTCATCGCGTTCGAATTGGTGGCCTCGTAGGCGCATGCGTCGGTCCGCGATTGTTGCGATGCCGCTTCTGTCGAGCGACTCGGAATGTCCGCGCCTGGGATTGCGCGATAGACTGCTTTATGACGGGGTTGGGGGCGGAAGCCGCCCTTTAATGCTCCAGGAATGAGTGGCTAGTTTTCGCCATCAGTCACTCCAAAGCTGCCGGTCTCGTCGCCCCAATCCTTAGCCGCGCCTCGCCATCCTAATCCGGATTGGCCACTTCCAACGTCTTGGCACTGCTCTGCTCTCTCAACAAGGACACGCGCCACTGGCCCCCTTGCCGCACCAAGATTGCGACAGCGAGCCCCTGTTCGGCGACCCGGGCCGTGCCGTTCGCCTCGCGTGCTCCATCGATCGACCATATTCCATCAACCGCGATGATATTCGCGCTGAGCTGACGCACAATTCTCGGAACGAAATCTCTCTTGCTGCCTCCGTACCCCCTATGGAAGGCAGCCGCATAGAATGCCTCAATTTGCGAAGGACCGCGGGCATAGATGCCGTCGGGACTGACAAAATCGCCGTCTCTTGAAAATAGGAAACTAATCGCGTGAGCGTCGCTGCGATTCCACGCCGAAACATAGCTGTGAAGTGTTTTCGCCACTGCTTCACGTGATCCGACCGCCGCTCCAGCATGGGATAAGGGCAGCATCGCCGGTGCTGCCACCAGAAAAATGACCCAACGACAGTTCATGGCGTCCTCCGTCTTCCAGCTTCTGCGACGAGGTTGCCTGCCGTACCGTGGTACGGTGTCAAGTTCAAAATGGGGGTTCGTGACGCGTCGCACGATCGGGCGCTTGGCGAAGGAAGCAGGCGTGAACGTAGAAACCGTGCGCTACTACGAGAGGAGAGGTCTGCTGGAACGGCCCCCCGCTTCAGCGGGTGGTCGCGACTATGGCGGCGAAGCGCTTTGGCGTCTGCGCTACATCCGCACGGCCAAATCCTGGGGCTGGAAGCTGGCAGACATCGCCGCCCTGCTCGACGAGGCCGTTCGGTCATCGAATTTCTGCCAGGCGGTACGCCAGACCGCGAGGCGCAGGATCGACGAGATCGATCGGCAGCTTGCCGACCTCGCGGTCCAGCGCGACCAGCTGGAGAAATTCATTTCCGATTGTGCCGCGAAGCCCGATGAAGACCGCTGTCCAATATTCCGGCGGATCAGGCGCGAGCAATGAACGACTCGCTCGACATCGGACGTTCCATCACCACGGCTTCATTCGGGACCAGATCGATCATCCCCACTTAATCGAGCGTAAAACCGGATCTAAGTGCGAGCGTAGCGAGGTCTGCTATCGGGCGGTTGGTCATCGCTAGCCTCTGAGTAGTTTTGGGTGGAAGCGATCATCCCGTTTACGAGGCCACGACCTAATCTAGTTGCAACCTGTCTTACTCCGCGTGGAGAACTCGACTTAGCGGCCAAACGGTCTATCCTCACGGCACGCTCAAGTCAGGAAACGGATGTCCCCTGCTCTTTGTTTACGCGAAGGGGAGGACGGAAAATGCCAAATCTCGATAAGCAACGGGTCATCGATCTCCTGAACCGGATCCTGGAGAGCGAGTTGGCGGGCGTTGTGCGCTACACGCACTATTCGTTTCTCGTGTTCGGCCATAACCGCATTCCGATCGTCTCCTGGCTCAACGTCCAGGCGGCGGAGGCGCTCGCTCATGCGCGAAACGCGGGCGAGATGATCACCGCATTGGGTTCCTACCCGTCGCTGGCGATCGGGCCGCTGCTCGATTCCCACAAAACCGATATCGGGATCATCCTGCGCGAATCCCTGGAAGCGGAGGCCGCGGCGCTTGCTCTCTACAAGGAGCTGCTGGCCGCAGTCGAAGGACACTCGGTCATGCTCGAGGAGTATGCCCGTCAGATGATCTACGCCGAGGAGCAGCATGCGGCCGAAGTCGACAAGATGCTCCGCAAGCCCGGCGAACTGGCTGTGTCGGCGCACGATCCCATATAGCGGCAACCGCTCGACTCGACTGAGGTAACCTTACGGTTCCGCTGTCATGCGCGGCGCGAAAGCGTTAGAATAGTACTTGATCGCGGTGTGAATCGATCTGACGATCGGCCCGCGTGAGTTGGGGGACGGGTAAGTGCACCCTAAGGGCAAGCTGGCGCAGCGCTGGCGAGCCATCGTGGCCATCTGGGCAGCGATGGCGTCCCTTCTGTTTATGCCGTCGACCGCGATGGCGGCGCGCCGAGCGGTGGTGCTTGAGGTCAGCGGCGCCATCAGCCCGGCGATCGCCGACTACACGAACCGCAAGATCAAGGGGCTGGACCCCAGCGATGTCGGTGTGGTGGTGCTGCGCATGGACACGCCCGGCGGCCTCGACACGGCTATGCGCGCAATCATTCGCGACATCCTCGCTTCGCCGGTGCCGGTCGTCGTTTATGTGGCCCCGAGCGGGGCCAGAGCGGCGAGCGCCGGAACCTATATTCTCTATGCGAGCGCTGTTGCCGCAA
>CAZNNJ010000634.1:0-412 GCA_964574305.1 uncultured Rhodospirillales bacterium
CCGCGCCGGATACGGAAACTGCGCGGGCCTGGCTGGCGCTGGCGCCAAAGGCCGACACCACGGCGCGGCTGCGCCAGGCGGAACGGCTGCTGGCGCTCGACCGCTCCAGCGACGAGGGCCGCCTGGCGATGGCCGAGGCCGAGCTGGCTGGCGCCCGCTGGGCCGAGGCGAGGGCTCATCTCTCGGCGCTCGGCCTTTCGACGCAGGCAAGCCCGCGTTACTGCCATCTGATGGCCTATCTGGAGAGCGCCTCGGGCAACGAGGCCGCGGCGCGCGGCTGGTTCGAGAAGACACTGGGGTCCGACGAGCCGGCACCGGCGGCGTTGTCACCCGCGGCCACAGTTTCCGACCGGCCCGCGGCCCGGAAGGCCGTCGAGGCAGCACCTCGCGGTGAGGCGGAACAGGAGCGGAA
>CAZNNJ010000634.1:422-3912 GCA_964574305.1 uncultured Rhodospirillales bacterium
CTCGGCTATCAGCTCGCGTCGATCATTGCCGGCGGTCCGGCGCCGCTGATCGCGACGGCGCTGTTTGCGCATTACCAATCGGGCAACGCGATCGCCATCTACATCGCCGCCTGCGCCGTGGTCAGCCTGGTATCGGCCGCGTTCATGCCCGACTACACCGGGAGGGACATATCGGCAGAATATGACGACTGACCCCCGCCCGGCACCACACGCCGCCCGCAAGCGGGGCTTCCGTCACCGTCTTGCCTCCCGGCAGCACCGCGGCCGCGGCCTTCACCCGTGCCACTTCCCGCCAATCGGCCAGCGGCATCCCGGTTTCATCGAGAAATATGCGCTGGATGGTACGCAGGCTGCCGCCGCTCCCGGCCGCGAGCGCGTCAAGCGTCTGGCTGCTCGCCGGGTCTGCGAGGATGGATTGGGCGACCCTGAGCGCGCGCCGGTCGGCTGGCATGGTGAGCGCAAGGGGCAGCCGCTCGGCCTGCGCCAGCGCACTCAGAAACGCTTCGCCGATCGTTCGGTGAAACCGGTTTGCCCCATCGACATGGCCAGCCCGCGTCAGCTCCAGGACCAGCTCGCGCAGCAGCGGGGTCACAAGCAGGCCGAGCGGGCTGTGGGGGAGCGCGGTGCAGCTTTCGGGCGGAACATAGACGGTGCGCAGTCGGGTCGCGCCACGCATGCGCAGCCGATGCGGTGTATCCGGCGGCAGCCAGACCGCCCGCGCCGAGGGGATCAACCACGCCTGGCTCGCCGCCGTGACATGAATCGCACCGCGCGACGCATAGACGAGCTGCCCCCAGCCATGATCGTGATCGCCGATCTCATGGCCATGGTCATACTGCGCGCTCAGCGTGCGGAGGAAAGTCCCCATTCTGTCGTATTCTCGATAGAGATCGTCATCTTTGCGCAAGAGCGCCAAGATGCCCAGTGGCATATGAAAAGCCATCCGATCGAGGAGAGCCCGATGCCCAATCACATCCGCCATTTCGCCATCCACGCCGATCAGGTCGAGCGCGCCCGTTCATTCTACGAAAGTGTCTTCGGCTGGCGGTTCGAGCCCTGGGGCCCGCCCAACTTCTATCTCATCCGCACCGGCCCTGACGACGATCGCGGCGTGCAGGGGGCATTGCAGGAGCGGCACCAGCCGCTCGATGGCTCGGGCATGCGCGGCTATGAATGCACGATCGGGGTGGACGATCTCGACGCGACATTGGCGTCGATTACCCGCTTCGGCGGAACGGTCGTTTTCCAGCCCTTCACGATGGAGGGTGTCGGCCGCTTGGCCTTCTTCCACGATACCGAGGGAAACCAGGTGGGCGTCATGCAGTATGATCCCGCCTATCGGTTCTAGGGAATCCGCAAAGGCGGGCGGACAACGAACCCCATCGCCATGCCGGCGATGAATCCGCCGATATGGGCCAGCCAGCCGACCGGCGTGCCCTCGGGCGCGCCCAGGCCCAGTACGCCGGTGATCACCATCATCGCGATCAGGAGCCCGGCCATCCGCACGAGCCCCAGCGGCTTTTCGCCCATCCGGTAGAGCCGCCAGATCACGATCAGCGCGCCGAAGATGCCGCTGATGCTGGCCGAGGCGCCGACCAGCAGGTCGTCCCGGTCGGGATGGGTCATCGCCGCCTGGACCAAGGCGCCGGCGACGCCCGCGCTGAGATAGATGATCAGATAGGGAATCTTTCCGATCGGCCGCTCGACCCCCGGTCCCATCGCCAGCAGGAAGACCATGTTCGCGCCCAGATGGTCCCAGCCGCCATGCAGGAACTGGTAGGTGAACAGCGACACAAGGTCGATGGAGCGGAAGTCTTGGAAGAGAGCCGAGGTATGGACCGCCAGATATTGCTCGACGAGGTCGTCCTGCCCTTGCGGCAGAAGGCTGCGCACGACCTGGACCAGCACGTTGATCGCGATCAGCCAGCCGGTCGCCGGCGGAATTCTGAAGAACGGTTCCCGCGCCGGCGGCTGGGTTTCGGTAGGAGGCTGGTCGGTCAAGGTCAGGCTTTATGCCTTGCTTGCCCGGATCATCGCAACGTGGCCTTGCGCCGCCGGTGCCGTTTTGCGTATGGTGCGCCCCGCTTCAGCGCCCACGGGTCTCCCGCCGGCTGGGCACAGGCCGAAGTAGCTCAGCGGTAGAGCAACCGATTCGTAATCGGTAGGTCCCGAGTTCAAATCTCGGCTTCGGCACCATTCTTCCTTTTCCATACAGCCGTTACACAGCATTCGCCGCCTCGCGCCAGGGGGCGTGACGGCATGGCCGAGCGTTCGCGCTAACGGCGTTGGCGCGGATTGAGAGTGCGCGGGACGTTCGTACGCTTGGGGCTGGGCTGGGTTTCGGTCGGCGCCTTCGAAAGGAAAGCCTCGGCTTCTTGCCGCCACCTTTCGATCGCTCCTTGCTCGCTCTTGTCGACGACAACGATCGAATGCCCGCGGACTTCACCTATGGCGAGCCATTCATGCGACTCCTCCTGGTAAACGCCCAGCCAGTAGGGAACCCCGAAAATCTGTACCCGTTTTTGCATTCTGCACAACTATACCAAATTTTCGGTAGATCCATAGTGCGGCGCTTTGACTCGAATAGACGGGGCGTTCGATCGACGTCCTCGTGCTTTCGAACCAACCAAGCGCTTGTCAAGGAAGGGCCTAACTGTCAGGTTCTTCGCCGAAGGGCAGGCGCTCAAAATGAGGGTGGAGGGGAATTGCATCCGCGCGTCTCGATCAACACGCTGTCGTCGTTCAACTGGCCGCTGGAGCGCGATCTTGCCCTGCTGGCTGAGCTTGGCGCCGGGCATTTCGGCTTTCCCATGCTCAAGATCGAGAAGGACGTGCCCGGCGGCGTTGCCGCGATCCGGGCGTCGGGCCTTGACGTGGCCTGCGTCGCGGCCTCGGCATCGAATTCCTCACTGCTCGACCCCGACGCAGCCTTTGCCGTGCTCAAGCCTGCGATCGATACCGCGGCCACGCTGGGGAGCCCGCTTTGCTATTTCACCTCGGGCAAGGCGCTGCCGGGCAGCACCACCGACGAGGCCTGCGAGGCGCTGGTCAAGGGGCTTGGGCCGGCGAGGGACTATGCCGCGGCGCGCGGCGTGCGCCTCGGCATCGAGAACAACAGCGTCACGACCCGCCATCTGGGCTTCGTCCATTCGCTGCGCGACGCGATCCAGCTGGCCGAGGAAGCCAACATCCAGATCTGCCTGGAGCTGCAGAATTGCTGGGTCGAGCGTGGCCTGGCCGGCCTGTTCCGCGCCCATGCCGGGCGGCTCGGCGTCGTCCAGGTCAGCGATTATCTGGTCGGCGAGGATATGCGGCTCAACCGCCGTGTGCCGGGCGACGGCTCGATACCGCTCGTCTGGCTGATCGAGCAGCTGCTGGAGGCAGGCTATGACGGCCTGTTCGAAATCGAGGTGCTCGGGCCGCATATCGAGGCCGAGGGCTACGAAGCCGCGATCCGGCGCAGTTCGGACTGGTGGAGCGGCGTTCTGGA
>CAZNNJ010000635.1:0-3907 GCA_964574305.1 uncultured Rhodospirillales bacterium
TGGGCGCACACGCGCGAGGTCGGGGCGCGAGAGGGGCTGGCACAGCGCCATCTCCGCCGGGCTCGGCTTGCGGTTTCCCGGCGGGCGCCAGTTGACGATATTGGTGATGTAGCTGTTGGTCCGGTCATGGCCGATGGCGGCCAGCATCCGGTCCAAGAGCTGCCCCGCCGCCCCGACGAAGGGCAGGCCGCGCCGGTCCTCTTCGGCCCCTGGCGCCTCGCCGATCAGCATCAGCCGTGCCTCGGGGTTGCCGTCGGCGAAGACCAGGTTGGTCGCGGTCGCCTTGAGGCTCAGCCCTTCGAATTTGGCGATGGCGTCTTTCAGCTGATCCAGCGTCTGGGCCGCGGCAGCGAGCTCGCGGGCGGTGGCGGTGGCTTCGGAGGTGCCGAGCGGGATGTCAGCAGTCGGGCTAGCTTTGACATTTCCATCCTCTCCCCACCCTCCCCCATCGAGGGGGGGAGCTTTTGAAGGGAAGGGGGGGGCAGAGGGGGAAGGGGTGGGCTCGAAGCGAGGCCCTCCCGCATCCATTCTTGTCCCTCCCCCTTGATGGGGGAGGCTAGGAGAGGGTGATGCCGCGGCCGGGACCGGAGCCCGGAACCGGTCCACCGGCTCGTCGCCCACCGCCTCGTCGGCGCCGACCGAGACCAGCCAGGCCAGGGCCGCGGCAGCGTCATGCCGATCAGTGACCACCATTGTCAGCGCAAGCCTTCATATTTCATGTGAGACCTTTTATGACGGACGCACACAATAGGGAAAAGAGGCAACAAGAATGTCTGAGAGCGTCGAACGCGAGAGCATGGAATACGACGTCCTCATCGTCGGCGGCGGCCCGTCCGGCCTGTCCGCGGCGATCCGCCTGAAGCAGCTGGCGGCCGAGAAGGGGCACGACGTTTCCGTCTGCGTGATCGAGAAGGGGTCGGAGGTCGGCGCCCATATCCTGTCCGGCGCGGTCATCGATCCGATCGCCATCAACGAGCTGATCCCCGACTGGAAGGCGCGCGGCGCGCCCATCCACACCAAGGTGACCAAGGACCGCTTCGCCTTCCTGACCTCGGTGGCGCAGATCAACATCCCGAACTTCATCATGCCGCCGCTGATGAACAATCACGGCAACTACATCGTCAGCCTGGGCAATCTCTGCCGCTGGCTGGGCACCCGGGCCGAGGAGCTGGGCGTCGAGATCTATGCCGGCTTCGCCGGCGCCGAGGTGCTGTATGACGACAACGGCGCCGTCGTCGGCGTCGCCACCGGCGACATGGGCATCGGCAAGGACGGCGAGAAGACTGAGAACTACACGCCGGGCGTGGAGCTCAGGGCCAAATACACGCTGTTCGCCGAGGGTGCGCGCGGTTCGCTGACCAAGACGCTGTTCGAGAAGTTCAATCTGCGCGCGGGCGTCGACCCGCAGAAATTCGGCATCGGCATCAAGGAGCTGTGGGTGGTCGATCCGGCCAAGCACCAGCTCGGCTCGGTTACCCATACCCAGGGCTGGCCGCTCGACAACAAGACCGGCGGCGGTTCGTTCATCTATCACCTGGAGGACAACCAGGTGGCGATCGGCTTCGTCGTCCACCTGAACTACTGGAACCCGCACCTCTCGCCGTTCGACGAGTTCCAGCGCTTCAAGACGCATCCTGAAATCCGGCCGCTGCTGGAGGGCGGCAAGCGCGTCGCCTATGGCGCGCGGGCGATCAACGAGGGCGGGCTGCAGTCGATCCCGAAGCTCACCTTCCCGGGCGGCGCCCTGATCGGCTGTGCGGCCGGCTTCGTCAACCTGCCGCGCATCAAGGGCAGCCACAATGCGATGAAGACCGGCATGCTGGCGGCCGAGGCGGTGTATGACAGGCTGGCCGCGGGTTCCGAAGGCGGCGACGAGGTGACGGCCTTCCCGGCGGCGCTGCGCAAATCCTGGGTCTGGGAAGACCTGCGCAAGGTGCGCAATGTGAAGCCCAGCCTCGGCTACGGCCTGCTGACCGGGACCCTGCTGGGCGGCATCTATATGATGCTGGAATCGCTCAAGCTCGGCTTCCTGGTGCCCTGGACGCTGCACCATAAGAAGGCGGACTACGAATCACTGAAGAAAGCGTCGGAATGCCCGAAGATCGCCTATCCCAAGCCTGACGGGGTGGTGAGCTTCGACAAGCTGACCTCGGTGTTCATCTCCAACACCAACCATGAGGAGAACCAGCCGGCACACCTGAAGCTCAAGGACCCGTCGATCCCGATCAAGGTCAACCTGCCGCTCTATGATGAGCCGGCGCAGCGTTACTGCCCGGCCGGGGTCTATGAGGTCGTGCGTGACGATGACGGCCACAATCCGCGCTTCCAGATCAACGCGCAGAATTGCGTCCATTGCAAAACCTGCGACATCAAAGACCCGGAACAAAACATCAATTGGGTTGTGCCCGAGGGTGGCGGAGGGCCTAATTACCCCAATATGTAATTATCGGCCTTGAGAGGCCCAGGACGGGGGGATGCAGGGATGAGCCAGCTTGTCACCATCGGCAACGGCCAGCTGACGGCGATCGTCGCGGCCAAGGGGGCTGAAATCCAGTCCCTCGTCCCGGCAGACGGGCGGGACGTGATGTGGAGCGGCGACGCCGATATCTGGCCGTGGCACGCGCCCAACCTGTTCCCCATCGTCGGCGCGCTCGCGGGTGACGAGCTGATGCATGACGGCCGGCGCTACACGATGAAGCAGCACGGCTTCCTGCGGCACAGCCTGTGCGAGGTGCTCGAAGCCGGGCCGGAAAGCTGCGCCTTCCGCCTCAAGGACAACCCAGACACGCGCGAGCAGTATCCCTTTGCCTTCGCGCTGACGATCGGCTACCGGGTCGCGGACGACCGGCTGGAGGCCACCTTCTCGCTGCATAACCCCGACACGGTGCCGCTCCACGCCTCGATCGGCATCCATCCGGGCTTTCGCCGGCCGCTCGGCAACACCGCGCGCGACGCCCATGTCGTGCTGTTCGACCAGCCCGAGCCGGCGCCGATCCGCCGCCTGGGCGGCCGCACGCTGTCGCCCGATCCGCGGCCGACGCCGGTTCAGGGGCGGGTGCTGCTGCTCAGGGATTCGCTGTTCGACGAGGACGCGGTGATCTTCGACAGGCTGGTCAGCCGCAAGATCACCTATGGCGCGCCGGGCGGGCCGGGGATCGAGATCAGCTTCGCCGATTTCCCCGATCTCGGCATCTGGGCCAAGCCGGGAATCGCGCCCTTCGTCTGCCTCGAGCCCTGGCAGGGCATGGCGAGCCCGGAAGGTTTCGCGGGCGACTTCGCCGAAAAGCCCGGCACCGTGACGCTCGCCGCCGGCGCGACCCGCGAATGGCGCTACGCCATCCGCATCCTGCCGGAGATGCCGGCGCTGCCGTGAGACATTCGGTTCCTTGTGGCATGCGGCAATTCCAAGTAGCCTTCGATTTGGCTCCCGAGGCTGCTTTGGGGGCATAGTTTGAGCGGGTTCGCGACGTGGATGTCCTGATGAGACTTGGCCGGGTTTCGCTCCTGGCCGGATTTGCGCTTGGGGTTGCCGTGGCGGGGCTTGCCGAGCCATCGGCACCCGCGAAGAAGGGCGCGAAACCCACCGCCGAGCAGACCCAGAACGCGACGCGCTTCAGCGATTATCTGACCGGGCGGGCCGCGCAGCTCGACCGTGACTGGGCGACGGCGGGGCCGGCCATTCGCCGCGCCTGGGAAAGCGCGCGTGACGACCAGGGCCTGCGTCACGACGCTCTGCTGCTGTCGATCTCGGCCGGCGACTTCCCCGGCGCGCTGGAGGTGGCGAAGGCCACGCCCGCCGATGCCAGCGACGCGCCACTGGCCAATTTCCTCCAAACGCCGGAGGGGTTAAACGCCGGGCATTACCCGGCGGCCCGCAGCTGCTGTCGGTCCACTTCGGGAAGGTACA
>CAZNNJ010000636.1:0-3904 GCA_964574305.1 uncultured Rhodospirillales bacterium
ACCAGCCTTCCAGGGTCTCATAGATCGGCTCGACCGCCGCCTGGGCTTCCTCGCCGGAGGGCAGGTAGTCGATGCGCTCGCCGTTCAGCATATAGCCGACGCAGACTTGGATCTCTTCCAGCCCGTCGAGCACGTCCAGCTTGGTCAGCGCCACGCCGTCCACGCCACTGATTTTCAGCGCCTGGCGCACCATCGCCGCATCGAACCAGCCGCAGCGGCGCTTGCGCCCGGTGACGGTGCCGAACTCCCGGCCCTTTTCGCCCAGATACTGGCCGATCTCGTTCACCTGCTCAGTCGGGAACGGGCCGGAGCCGACGCGGGTGGTATAGGCCTTGGTGATGCCGAGCACATAGTTGAGCGCCCCCAGGCTGAAGCCGCTGCCGGTCGCCGCCTGCGCCGCCACCGTGTTGGAGGAGGTGACGAAGGGATAGGTGCCGTGATCGACATCCAGCATGGCCGCCTGCGCACCCTCGAACAGGATGCGCTTGCCGGCCTTGCGCTCGGCGTCCAGCCGCGCCCAGGCGACGCCGGCATAGGGCAGGATACGCTCGGCCACCTCTTTCACCGACGCGATCACGTCTTCCAGCACGAATTCCTCGGCGCCGTAGCCGCGCAGCAGGGCGTTGTGGTGGAAGACCAGCTCGCCCAGCTTGCGCTCCAGCACCTTGGGCTCCGCCAGGTCGCAGACGCGCAGGCCCCGCCGGGCGACCTTGTCCTCATAGGCCGGGCCGATGCCGCGGCCGGTGGTGCCCAGCTTGTTGGCCCCGCGCGCCGCCTCGCGGGCGCGGTCGATCGCGCCGTGCATCGGCAGGATCAGGGTCGCGTTCTCCGCCAGCACCAGGTTCTCAGGCGTGATATTGACGCCCTTCTCCTTGATCTTGTCGATCTCGCTGAGCAGCGCCCAGGGATCGACGACGACGCCGTTGCCGATGACCGACAGCTTGCCCTCGCGGACGACGCCGGAGGGGAGCAGCGACAGCTTGTATTCGACATTGCCGATGACCAGCGTGTGGCCGGCATTGTGGCCGCCCTGGAAGCGCACGACGACATCCGCCCGGCTGGACAGCCAATCGACGATCTTACCCTTGCCTTCGTCGCCCCACTGGACGCCAACAACCACGACGTTCGCCATCGCCTTACCCTGTTCCCACTCTCGAAATCAGCCGACCGGCGTGGGCTCTGACGAGCCGGCGGTCAGCACGTATTGGCAGCCGAGGCGTTTGGCCTCCTGCCCTGCATCCGCCACCGGCGTAAGCCCGCTGACGGTAACCATTTCCCTTGACCTCAGCGTCTTCGCTGCCTCCGCCGAGGTCCCGAAGGGCAGATAGACGCGCGCCGCCTCAGGCTTCACCGGCGCAGCCTTCAAGATGGCGTCGGCGAACAGGCTGAATCCGACGGCGGGCTCGCCGCGCAGCTCCGTCCCCGGCTCGCCGCCGATCCGGTAACGCCCGCCGCGGCCCAACTCCCGCCGCGCGCCGCGCGCGAACAGGGTGAAGCTGAGGCCGGTCTGGTATTCGAAGCCCTGGCGCTCCAGCGGATCGACTGTCAGCTTCAATTCCGGCGCAGTGGTACGGATCAGGCGGACCGTGTCGGTGAGGCGCGTTCGGGTCGCTTCGGCCTCGACCGGCAACGCGATCTTGGCAAGCTTTTCGATCGCGCTGTCGGCCGGCCCGGCGACATTCAGCAGCTGGGTCAGCAGCGGCCCGACCTTGGGCGCGGCGCCGACAATGGCGGTGTCGCGGTGGGCGAGCGCCACCGCCAGGCTGCGCTCGTCGTCGCGGGTCACGCCGTAGGCGGCGAAGATCAGCGGCACCAGGGTCGGCAGGTTGAGGTCGATCGACAGGCCGGTGACGCCGAGCTCGGTCAGCGCCGAATAGGCGAGCAGGATGATCTCGGCATCGGCGGTCGCCTCCAGGCTGCCGATCAGCTCGCAGCCGATCTGGCGCAGCTGCCGTTCGGGCGCCAACTGCTCGCCGCCGACGCGCAGCACCTCGCCGGCATAGCACAGGCGCAGAGGCCGGGGCGCGTTGATCAGCCTTGTCGCGGCCAGCCGGGCGACCTGGAGCGTCATGTCGGCGCGCACCGCCATCATGCGCTGCGATTCCGGGTCCATCAGGCGAAAGGTCTGCAGCGACCAGGACTTGCCGACACCCGACAGCAGGCTCTCCTCGAACTCGACCAGCGGCGGCTTCACCTGCTCATAGCCGTGCGCCCGGAACACGCCCATCGCATGCTCCACCAGCGCGGCCTCGCGCTCGGCATCGGGCGGCAGCAGGTCATGAAGCCCGGCGGGCAGCAGGGCGAGTTCGGGAAGAAAGGCGTCCATCGGTTTCGACAGGTCTGGCGTTTTCGTAAATGCTGAAAGGCGTCAGGCGCGAGCGTCGACGGCTTTGGAGAGATCGAGACCCTCATAAAGCGCTTCGACCGGGATGTCGAACCCGATTGCACGAAACTCTATGCGATCGGCAGCTTCCAGATCGACGACTGTCCAACCCGCTCCTTCCCGCCGCCAGTGCTCAACCTTCTTGGCATTGCTGGCAATCAGGACGATTTCCAGCACGGACGGAATATGGCGGTAATCGACCAGCTTGACGCTCCGATCATGAGCTTCGGTCGACGGGGATAGGATTTCTACGATTACGACCGGCTCGGGAACCGCCCAATCCGACGTCAAAGGCGAGCAGGTGATGGCCAGATCGGCCTGATAATAGGCATCATTGCGCCAAGAGAGACGAATGCCGGCCTCGGAAACCACCTGACAAGGAGCCTTCAGCCGACTTACGATCGCCATTCCGGCCCTGACGGCGATAGCGCCGTGAAAAGGGTTTGGCGGCGTCATGGCGACGATTTCGCCGCCGACCAACTCGTACCGCCGGTCGTCGCCGCTGTCCCAGGTCAGAAACTCATCGACCGTGATGCGCCGGAGCGCCGCTTCGCCCATCTCAATCAGCTCCCTGAATAGAAGATGATACCAGATCGGCGAAGCGGCAACACCATTGGATCAGAAGCTCAGGTCGGTGACGCTGACCACGTTCGGCAGGCTGCCGATCCGCTTCAGCAGGGCGTCGTCGATCCGCTGGTCGACCGAGACCAGGCAGAAGGCGCGGGCGCCGGCGGCGAGGCGGCCGTTATGGAAGGCGGCGATGTTGATCTGGCCGTCGCCGAGCGTGCGGCCCAGGCTGCCGATGAAGCCCGGCTTGTCCAGGTTCTCGATCAGCAGCATATGGGCGGTCAGCTCGGCCTCGGTCGGAACGCCGTCGATCGAGACGATGCGCGGCTTCTCGCCGAACAGCGTGCCGGTGATCGAGCGCTTCCCCTTGCCGTTGCCGACAGTAACACGGATCGCGGTCTGATAGTCGCTCGCCTGGTTGTTGCGGCTCTCGGTCACCTTGATGTCATGCTGCTTGGCGATCGCCGGGGCGTTGACCATGTTGACGGTCTCCAGCCGGGTCGACAGCAGGCCCTTCAGGATCACGGCGGTCAGCGGCCGCTGATTGAGGCCGGAAACATGGCCCTCATACTCGATCGTGATCGACGAGATGGCGCCGTCCGTCACCTGGCCGATGAAGCTGCCAAGCTGCTCGGCAAGGCGCAGATACGGGCGCAGCTTCGGCGCATCCTCCGCCGACAGGGATGGGGTGTTCAGCGCATTGACGATGGCGCCCTGGACCAGGAAATCGGCCATCTGCTCGGCCACCTGGAGCGCCACATTCTCCTGAGCCTCGTTGGTCGAGGCGCCGAGATGCGGGGTGCAGATCACTTGCTCCAGCGCGAAGAGCGAGTTCTCCTTGGCCGGCTCGACAGCGAAGACGTCCAGCGCCGCGCCGGCGACATGGCCGCTCTCGATCGCCGCCTTCAGCGCCTCCTCGTCGATCAGGCCGCCGCGGGCGCAATTGACGATGCG
>CAZNNJ010000637.1:0-3904 GCA_964574305.1 uncultured Rhodospirillales bacterium
GAGACCGGGCCGGTGAGCATCAGCCCGTCCAATTCGCTGCGGAAATCGGCAAGCGCATCGTCGAGGCCGAAGCTCGGGACGATCACCGGGAAGCAATCAGAGCCGACTCGGACGGCGTTCAGGTATTTCTCCTGCGCCATATGGAACGACAGCTCGCCGACCGGCTGGACGTCGGCGACGACGCCGATCAGGGGTCTTTTCATCATTGCACCGCCACTATCACTGCACCGCCAGGCCGCTGCGCCCGATCAGGCCCATCCCGTCCTCGATATCGCGATGGATCGCCTGGCCCAGGCTGGCGCGGTCCCCCGCCTCGATCGCCGCCAGGGCGACGTGATGCTGGTCGACCAGCTGGGCTGTGCCGAAGCGGCCATAGACGACCCGCATATAGGGGCCGAACTGCAGCCACAAGGTCTGGATCAGCTGGTTCAGCGTGCTCATGCCGTTGGCGCGATAGAGCTCGAAATGGAAGTTGAAGTTGCCTTCCATATAGACATTCACGTCGCCGGTTTTGAGCGCCAGGTCCATCCGCGCGTCGATCTCCTTCAAGAGCTTGAGCCGCGTTTTATCCACATGATCGAAAGCCATCCGCGCTGCCTCCGGCTCCAGCAGCAGGCGGCAGCGCAGCAGGTCGTCGAAGCGTGCCGGGGTCATCGCCGGCACGGTGATGCGGCGCTTGGAGCGGATCTCGATGGCGCGTTCCGCCGACAGCCGCGACAGCGCCTCGCGCACCGGCATCTGGCTGACGCCCAGCTCCTGCGCAAGGCCGCGGGTCGATAATGTGATCCCAGGCGTGATGCGCCCTGTGATCATCCGCCAGCACAGCTCGTCATAGACCGAGTTGTGCAGGAGGCCCGCCTCGTCATCGTCGTCGGCGGGCACCGCGATCGGCTCATGCGCTTCGCGCAGGGAGAGTTTATGGAGGGCCATTTCGAGACAGGATACTTCTCATGGGTCAGGCGGGAACGATGCACCGGCTTGGACCGAACTGCAATCTGTGATCGCACTTAGATTCCCTCGCCCTCCGGGAGAGGGAGGGGCCCAGCCGCAGGCTGGGAGGGTGAGGGTGCGGTGCGGCGACAGGGTTACCCTCACCCAACTCCGGCTAAGCTCACTCCGTTCGCTAAGCCTGCGTTTCCCTCTCCCGGAGGGCGAGGGACTTTGAACTACAGCCGATCCCTGAGCGCATACCACAGCATTCCCAGCACATAGAGCGGCTGGCGCAGGCGGACGCCGCCGGGGAAGGCCGGGGGGGCCACCTTGGCCATGATGTCGAAGCGTTCGGCGGTGCCGGCGATCGCCTCGGCGACCAGCTTGCCGGCGAGGCTGGAGAGGATCGCGCCCTGGCCGGAATAGCCGTGGGCGTAGAACAGGTTGCCGCGCCGGCCGATATCGGGCAGGCGCGACAGCGTCACCGACACCATGCCGCCCCAGGCATGGTCGATGCGGGCGTCCTTGAGCTGGGGGAAAACCGCGGCCATGCGGGGTTTCACGAAGGCGGCAATGTCGCGGGGGGCCGACGGCGTGTAGTGCTCCCGCCCGCCGAACAGCATGCGGTTGTCGGCGCTGAGGCGGAAATAATCGACGACGAACTTGGTGTCCGACACGGCGCGGTTGCCGGCGATCAGCGCGGCTGCGTCGGCGAGCGGCTCGGTCGCGGCGATATAGGAGCCGACCGGCATCATCTGCCCGGCCAGATTCGTGTCGAGGTCGCCGAGGAAGGCGTCGCAAGCGAGCATGACATAGCGCGCCTTCACTCTGCCGGCGGCGGTCCTGACCGTATAGAGCGGCCCC
The DNA here is from genome assembly GCA_964574305.1 of uncultured Rhodospirillales bacterium. Taxonomy (GTDB): domain Bacteria; phylum Pseudomonadota; class Alphaproteobacteria; order BOG-932; family Roseiterribacteraceae; genus BOG-932. The sequence goes on from CAZNNJ010000637.1 coordinate 1,795, forward strand.
TCCTCCACTCCGGTGACGAGCGAGTCCTCGAAGAGCTGGACTCCGGCCCTGCGCGCCGCCTCGGCTAGGCCCAGCGTGTAGTTCAGCGGATGGTAGTGCCCGCCATTGCGATCGAGCAGCGCGCCGTAGAACAAGGGCGAGGCGACGGCGGCGTGGGTCTGGGCCTTGTCCAGCATCTCCATATGCGGATAGCCCATCTTCGTCGTAAGGCACTCGGCCTCCGCCTCAAGATGGCCGATCTCGCGCCGCTTGCAGGCGGTTTCCAGATGGCCGGTGAGCGCCAGGTCGCAGGAGATGCCGTGCCGCTGGATCAGCCCGACGACCAGGTCCATCGCCTCGACCGAGAGGGTGAACAGCTCCCTGGCCTTGGCTTCGCCATAGAGGCCGACCAGCTCGAGCGCCGATTTGCGCAGGCCCGGGATCATCTGGCCGCCGTTGCGGCCCGAGGCGCCCCAACCGATCCGCCCGCCCTCCAGCAGCACGACCGAGAAACCGCGCTCGCGTGCGTGCAGCGCCGCCGACAGGCCGGAGCAGCCGCCGCCGACCACGCAAAGATCGGCCTCGACCGTCCCGGTCAGGCCGGGCGCGCGGACGAACGGATTGGCGGTCGCGGCATAGTACGAACGCTCGATCCCGAGCGTCGCGTTGAAGGTCATGGAATTAGACCTTCAGCAGCAGGTGGTCGCGTTCCCAGGAGCTGATCACCGCCTGGAAGGCATCGAGCTCCGCCTCCTTGATCAGGGTGAAGGCGTGCGAGAAGGACTCGCCCAACAGGTCGCGGACAGGCTTGCACTTCTTGAACCGGTCCAGCGCCTCGTCCAGCGTGCGCGGCAGGGTGCGGGCTTCGCGGTAGGCATTGCCGGTCACCATCTCGGTCGGCTCGATCTCCTTGACCAGCCCGATATAACCGCAGACCAGCGAGGCGGCGATCGCCAGATAGGGGTTGGAATCGGCCCCGGGTATGCGGTTCTCGATCCTGCGGTTCTGCCCGTCGGACAGTGGCACGCGCAGGCCGCAGGACCGGTTGTCGTAACCCCATTGCAGGTTGATCGGCGCGCTGAAGCTGGGCCGCATGCGGCGGAAGGAGTTCACGTTCGGCGCCAAGAGCGGTGTGATCTGCGGCAGGTATTTCTGCAGCCCGCCGACGAAATGGTCGAACATCTTGCTGTTGCTGCCGTCCTTGGCGGCGAACAGGTTCTTGCCGCTTTTGGTGTCGATCATCGACTGGTGCAGATGCATGGCACTGCCCGGCTGGTCGTGCATCGGCTTGGCCATGAAGGTGGCATAGACATTGTGCTTGAGCGCGATCTGGCGGACCAGCCGCTTGAACACCAGCACCTGGTCGGCCAGGCGCAACGGGTCGCCGTGATTGAAATTGATCTCGAGCTGGGCGGCGCCGGATTCATGGATCAGCGTGTCGATATCCAGCCCCGCCGTCTCGGCATCGGCATAGATATGCTCGATCAGGTCCTCATACTCGGTGATGGACTCCAGCCCATAGGGCTGGGGCGCGCTTTCCGACCGGCCGGAGCGGCCCAAGGGCGGGATCAGCGGCAGGTCGGGGTCGGCATTGACCTGCGTGAGGTAGAATTCCAGTTCCGGCGCCACCACCGGGCGCCAGCCTTTCTTCTCATACAGCTCCAGCACACGCTTCAGCACATAGCGCGGCGAGGATTCATACGGGCTGCCGTCCGACCGGCAGGCGTCGGCGATGACGAAGGCGGTCGGGGTGCGATAGCCGGGGGCAACGCAGATCGTATCGAAATCCGGGTGCAGGACGACATCCGGGTCCGAGACCGAGATCGGGTCGGACCCGTCATCCGGATATTCGCCGGTCACGGTGATCTGGAAGACGCTGGAGGGGATGCGCAGTGCCTGGTTGCGCTCGATCTCCAGGAATTTCTGGGCGGGAACGACCTTCCCGCGGATGATCCCGTTCATGTCCGGGACCAGGCATTCGACCTCGCCGATCCCGTTCTCGCGGATCCAGGTCTCGAATTTACTCATGATATCACCAGTTTCTCCGGCCATCCCCCGCCGCGCCGGCGCAACCCGCCCCCGGGCGGGATTGGGCTTGCCAGTCCTGGTACTGTCCCGGGGCCATGGTCCA
>CAZNNJ010000638.1:0-3891 GCA_964574305.1 uncultured Rhodospirillales bacterium
CAGGTCAAAGGGGGTCGCTTCCCCCTGGCCGCCAACTTTTTGCCGCCGCTATCCCCCGGCCGCCCGCCAGTCGCAGGAAACCAGCTTCAGCGCCGCCCATCTGGGATTCAGGACGGTCAGCAACCGGCCCTGACGATTTTATAGAAAACACCTGTCGATCCGCGGTGGGCTGGTTCGTCGTCATGATAAGCGAGACAGTTCAGCGGCAATGGCGCGCGCGGCTCGCTCCAAGAGGAGTTTTCAGATGCGTTTCATGTTTATCGTCAAATCCGCCCATGCCGCGTCTCCGACGCCGGAACTGATGGAGGCGATGCATAAGCTCGCGACCCGCGAGATCAAGGCCGGCCGAATGCTTGATGACGGCGGACTGATGCCGCTCGCCACCGGCGCGCAGGTGAGCATCGCGAACGGGCAGATGAGCGTGCTCGACGGTCCGTTCGTCGAAGCCAAGGAGGTCGTCGGCGGCTATGCCATCTTCGACCTGCCGGGCAAGGAGGAGGCTGTCGCCTCGGCGGTCGAGTTCATGCAACTGCACAAGGACTTCATGCCGGGCTGGAACGGAATCTGCGAGGTCCGTGCGGTGGCCGGCTCTCCGACGAACGCTGCCTAGCCGCGTTCGGCGAGCATGACCGTCGCCGACACACATCGCGCGATCCTCGCCGTCTGGCGGATCGAGCAGCCCCGGCTGATCACCAGCCTGGCGAGGATGCTGCGCGATGTGCCGTTAGCCGAGGATCTGACGCAGGAAGCGCTCTTGGCCGCCCTCGAGCGATGGCCCGCGACGGGCGTTCCCGAAAGACCTGGCGCCTGGCTGATGACGACGGCCAAGCGGCGGGCCCTGGATCATCTGCGCCGCGGCCGAATGCGCGAACGCAAGCACGAGATTGTCGCGGGCGAGATGGAGGCTGAGCAGAAGGCCATGCCCGATCTGGACTCCGCCCTGGACGACGACATCGGCGATGAGCTGCTTCGGCTCATCTTCACCGCCTGTCATCCGCGTCTGTCGCGCGAGGCCCGCACGGCCCTGGCGTTGCGCATGATTTGCGGCCTGACGACGGAGGAGATCGCTCGGGCCTTTCTGCTGCCCGAGGCGACGATCGCCCAGCGCATCGTGCGCGCGAAGCGGACTCTTTCGCAATCGGGGCTGGCCTACGAAACGCCGCGTGGCCGGGAGCTCTCGGAGCGGCTCTCGACGGTGCTGGAGGTCATCTATCTCATTTTCAACGAAGGCTACACGTCGGCCCGCGGCGAAGATTGGCAGCGTCCCCAGCTCTGCGACGAAGCGCTGCGTCTGGGCCGCGTGCTCACCGCCCTCGCGCCGCACGAGCCTGAAGCTCATGGGCTGCTTGCCCTGATGGAGCTCAACGCTTCGCGCACGGCCGCGCGTACCAACGCCGAGGGGGAGCCGATCCTCTTGCTGGATCAGAATCGGGCACTTTGGGATCAACTCCAGATACGGCGGGGGATGCAGGCGCTTCGGCGGGCGCACGCGCTTGGCGGAGCGGGCGGCGTCTACGCCCTGCAGGCGGCTATCATCGCCTGCCACGCCCAGGCGATGACCGCGCACGATACCGACTGGCCACGCATTGCCGGACTTTATGCGGAATTGGCGGCGGTCGCGCGCTCGCCGATCGTCGAACTCAACCGGGCGGTCGCCGTCGGCATGGCCGATGGTCCCGAAGCGGCGCTGGCGATGGTGGAGCGCCTGGCCAGTGAGCCCGCGCTCAAATCTTATCACCTGCTGCCGAGCGTTAGCGGCGACCTGCTTAGTAGGCTCGGCCGCCATGAAGAGGCCCGCGTTGCGTTCGAAGCGGCGGCGGCGCTGACCGGCAACAGGCGCGAACACGACCTGTTGATGCAGCGAGCCGCCGAGGCGACCGCTGCGGCGATGTCGTGATAACCGTGCATCTGGGCTTCCGGACAGTCGGCAATCGACCTCGAACGCCACGGAAAGCGGAGAACCACTGCCTCGGCGATTCCCGATTGACTCATTAGTAAGTTATCGCTTACGGTAAGTTATGGCTAACGCTTATCGCGCACTCGACAGTTTTGCCGCTCTGGCGGACCCGACGCGGCGGACGATTTTCGAGCGTGTGGCGGCGCAGCCCTCCGCGGTCGGGGATCTGGCGCGCGGGCTGCCCGTCAGCCGGCCGGCCGTGTCTCAGCATCTCAAGGTGCTGAAGGAGGCCGGGCTGGTGAACGAGACTGCTGAGGGGACGCGCCGCATCTATCGCATCGATCCGCGCGGCATCGGTGCGATGCGCGAATGGCTCGACGCGCAATGGGCCACGGCGCTCGACGCCTTTCAGGAATTCGCCGACCGACAGATCGATGAGGAGAGCAAGGAATGAGCATCGCGCCGATTGTCAGAACCGTTCAGGTCAAGGCCGACCCCGTCCGCGCCTTCGATCTCTTCACGACCCATTTCGGGGACTGGTGGCAGAAGGGCAGGACCATCGGCAAGGCGCCCCATGTCGCCGTCGTGCTCGAGCCTCGGATCGGCGGCGCCTGGTATGAGCGCGACGCCGAGGGCAACGAGACGCATTGGGGCAAGGTTCTGGCCTGGGAGCCGCCGTCCCGTCTGCTGCTCGGCTGGCAGATCGACGGCCAGTGGAATTACGACCCCGATTTCCTGACCGAGGTCGAATTGACCTTCGCCCCGGCCGAGGGCGGCGGTACTCTTGTGACCCTGGAGCACCGCGATCTCGAACGGTTCGGCGCCGACGCCGCGCGTCACGCCGAAAGCCTTGGCAATGGCTGGCCGAAGCACCTGGCCGACTTCGTCAAATATGCAGACGCCCAACCCTGAGAGGAGTGAGACCCATGTCCGAATTCATTGTCTACAGCATTCCCGGCAGCCCATTCGGCCGCGCCGTCCTGGCCACGCTGGAAGAGAAAGGGGCGGATTATAGCCTGTTCCCGGTGGCGCCCGGCACGTTCCGCTCGCCGGAGCATCTCGCCCGCCATCCGTTCGGCCGTGTGCCGGTACTGGAGCATGACGGCTTCATGCTCTACGAGACCCAGGCGATCCTGCGCTATCTCGACCGCGCTATCCCGGCCGCGCCGCTGACCCCGGCCGACTGCAAGGCGGCGGCCCTCATGGACCAGGCGATCAATGTCAGTGACTGGTACCTGTTCCAGGGCGTCGGCAATGTCATCGCGTTCCAGCGCGTCGTCGGCCCGAAGCTGATGGGGCTGACGCCGGACGAGGCGGCGATCGAGGCGGCGATGCCGCGGGCCCATATGGTGTTCCAGGAACTGTCCCGCCTGCTGGGCGACCGGCTCTATTTCGCCGGCGATGCCTTGAGCCTGGCCGATCTGCACCTGGCGCCGCAGATCGAGTTCTTCACCCATACGCCGGAATGGAAGGTGCTGGGCGAGCCCTATCCCAACCTGGTCGCCTGGCTGGCGCGGATGGAGGCAAGGCCAAGCATGCAGGCCACGACCTGGGAACGGGTCGGCCAGATGGCCCAGGCCGCCTGATCAGGTCTGGGCGACCAGAAGCGTCTCCGGCAGCCGGCCGCGCTCCTCCAGCCAGCGAAGCTGGTAGGCATGGCGCGCGGCCCAGCCGACGCTGCGCATATAGCGTGTGTCGACGATCAGGCTGACAAGCCCGCCGATGCCGGGGATCGAGGTCAGGATTCGGATCTCGACCAGCTGCCGCGTGATCTCGCGCGAGAAATCGTGGTGGGCGAGGTGGAACGCCTTATGGCGCAGCGCATCGTCCACCGGTCCGTGCGGCACGTCGGGCCCATGTGGCACTGCCAAACCAGGTGGTTCCGCGGCGATTGCTGCCTGCAGCTCCCGCATCGCCTGGAGCGAGATCGCCTTGTCCTCGGGCCCGCGATTCCCGGCCAGCGACAGGGTGTAATAGACGAATAGCCGCTCGGC
>CAZNNJ010000639.1:0-3891 GCA_964574305.1 uncultured Rhodospirillales bacterium
CCGGTCGCGTTGTTGCCGAACAGGGTACCCTGCGGCCCCTTCAGCACTTCGACACGCTCGAGGTCGAATGCGGTCAGCGAGGCCATGATGGGCAGCGAAAGCGGCGTCTGGTCGAGATAGAGGCTGACATCGGGATAGGCGGCGAGGGTCGATTCGAAGAAGCCGACGCCGCGCAGCGTGTAGACCGGCGTCGCGTTGGGCGTCGGCGCGAAGGTCAGGCCGGGAACGGCCTGCGCCAGATCGGCCACATTGGAAATGCGCTGTTCCTTCAGCGCCGTGCCGCTGAACGCGGTAACGGTAAGGCCGACCTTGTTCAGGTTCTGCTCGCGCTTGTTGGCGGTCACGACGATTTCTTCCAGGCCCTGCGCACCCCCGGCGGCGGGCGCATCGGGGGCGGCATCCAACGCCTGCGCCATTGCAGTTGTGGTCAGCGTCAGGGCGACCAGCGAGCAGCCGCAGAGCAACGATAGAGAACGGGTTTTCATAGGATATCCCCCCTTTTGCTTTCTTTGCGCCGGCCTGAATCGCGGCCAGCCAATGTCAACTCTCAGCGCCTACCGTATCTAGTTTTGACCAGATGGTCAAATATAATTTTAAAGTCAGGCACAGATTCTTCGCCTCGGCGATCGCTGAATCGAAAAAGCCCGATAGGCTGGCGGATGCTAGATCAGTGTTCCGATCGCAGGGATATCGGCCGGATATGGCTCGAAACCTGCGGGAATGCACCAGGCGCGGCGACGTTCGATCGAGCGGCGAGTGGCGTCGAGGACGATCCGCTCGACGGCCGGCGCAGCCGGTCCGGCCTGAAGCTTCGCAATGGCTGAAACTGTAATTTCGGCCAAGATACCGCGATAATTCTCGAGTTCGACAGTATCGGTCTCAGGGTCGGCGAGCAGGCTGCGCGCGCGTTCGGCTGCATCCCCCAGTGCGGCGGCGCGGCCGGAGTCGGCCGGTGTGAACTGGGCCCGGACCGAGTCCAGCAACGCAAGATCGTCCTCGAGCTGGCGGCGGGTGAAGCGGCGGGCGATCGGCAGGCGGTCGCGCACCATCGTCAGCGTCGCGACTGTCAGGTGGAGCTGCTCGGCCGCCACTTTGTTGGCGGGGTCGATGGCCGAAGCGATCGCATCGGTGAGCGCCTTGATCGCCACCTGGAGCTGAAGGTCGAGATCGGGAACCATCAGGCCACCTCCTCCAAGGTCGTGTGGAGCTGGTCCATCACGCTGTAGCTGATCATCGCCAGCCAGGCGACGACGATGTCCTGATGGGTCTTGGCGCCGCGCGCGACGCGATACCCCGTCCCCTGGCAGATCGCCACCGACAGGTAGCTGCACAGCACGCGGTAATAGGCCAGCCGCCTGGGATCGACCGGCAGGCCCGAAAGACGCTCATATTCCTCGAGATACTGGCTGGCGGGCAGAAAGCCGTTGACCAGCTCTGTCACGCCATCCTCGGCCATGTGGCGATAGGGATTCATCATCGACCAGGCCAGGTCCTGGTGCCGGTCGCCCAGCAGGGCGAGCTCCCAATCGAGCCAGGCGGTGATCTTGGCGTCATGCTCGGTGAAAAGGAAATTGCCGCCGCGGCAGTCGCCGTGAACGATCGAGACGCGATCCAGCTCCGGGGCCTCGCGCACCAGCCAGTTATAGGCGATCTCCATCAGCGGTTCGTCCTGCTGGCGGTCTTCTTCCCAGACCCGGCGCCACCAGTTGATCTCGCGGATCACATGGATCGTGGAGCCGACCTCGGCCGGGTCGAAATGTTCAAGCTTCGCCAAGGTCGCCTCGCCGGCGGAATGGAACCGCCCGACATGGCCGAGGAATTGCCGCGCCAGCTTCGGCCTCAGCTCTGGGCCGTAATTGAGGCCGATCCCGGTAACCTGTGTCGACGGCAGGTTGGTCGGCCGGGTCACGCCAGGGGCGAAACCGTAGATCAGCGCCGGATGGGGCAGCACGTCCCCCTCGGCATCGATCCAATAGCAAGGCGGCACCGGCACGATATCGCCGATCGCCCTCAGCACCTCGAATTCGCGGATGCGGCTGGTCTCGACCACCGACTCCGGCGGCTCCATGCGCAGCACCATGGAGGTGGTCCGCCGCTCGCCCCCTTCGAAGCCCTGCCACTCGAGGTCGAACGCCACCTGTATCTTGGAGGCACCGCCAGTCAGCCAGCGCACGTTCGAAAGCTGGAACGGGGTCTCGAGATTCCGGGCGATCAGCGCATCGATCCCCTCGACCAGCCGAGCCAACGGAATCGGCGCATAGCCAGGCTCCGACCGCCGCTCCATCTTGCGGGTCAATACCCGATCGATCTCTTTCTCGACCGGATAGCGGCGGCGGATATCGTTGATGAACGCCGAATCCGGAAACTGGCGAAGGTCCGCGCCGATCATGAAAAGCCCTGCCCCCGATGTCGCACGTGATCGTGCATAATTCCTCCTCACCCAACTCCATTCGGTCCGCGAATTCCCGGACCGTCCTTCGTTATCGGCGAGATTGCCGCCCGCCGCTGCCATCGTCAACAAAAACTAGACCAATTGGTCAACTCTAAATTAGACAAAGGGACCCTCTAGGCTGTGAAGTCGAAAATTGTCTCTTCGACGGCCAGGAAGGCGCTCAGCCGGCGCGTATCGCAGAATTCGCGCCCGTCTGCCTCCAACTCGGCGCTGGCGGCCTAACCCGCCTCGGAGGACAAGGCGGCGTTCCTCGCCGCCCAGCTCCCCCACCACAATCCGGCCAGGCCGTCAGCCGGCAGCTTCCACCCCCGCGCCAGGGCAAAGGCGGCGATCGCCTCGGACGCCTGCTTATGGCTCTGCACATAGCGCAAGAAGCCCATCGCTTTGGCGTGCTTCTTGACCAGCGCGCCATGCTGGACCAGCCAGCGGCGGCCGAAGGCGTCATCGGTCATGCCGGGCCTTTTCCAGACCTCGACGATCATCTTGATCATCGCCCACTCCCTTTGTCGTCAGCGCAACACGGGTGCCAGATGGCGTTCCGCCCAGCCGCGGAAACCGCTGGGCGCGTCGACCAACCCGGCCAGCGCCCCGATATCGTCGTTCGCATCGTCGCGGGTGCTGAGCCAGCGATAGAGCTTGACGCCCTGCGGCCAGAACTCCTCCAAAGCCTCCAGCGGCACGGTCTGCGCGCGGGTCGGCCGGCCGCTGACCGCGGCGATCACCTCCGCCATCTGCCGGAAGGTCAGCGTATCGGCGATGAGATCGATCTCCCGGTCGATATACCGGTCCGGATCGCCCGCGACCGCCGCCGCGGCACGGCCGATATCCTCGGCCGAGACCATGCCCTGCGGCTTGTCTTCCGGCAGCGCCATCGCGATGGTGAGCCCGTCGCCGTCGCGCTGGGGCGGGAAATAGGTCAGGAAATTATCCATGAACAGCGACGGCCGGGTGATCGTCGCCGGCAGGCCGAGCTCGGCGATCCGCTCCTCGATCGCCCGCTTGGAGCCGACGCTGAGCACGCCGCGCGCATTGCCGGCCAGCGCCGACTGATAGATGAAATGGCCGATCCCGACCTCGGCCGCCGCATCGGCGACATGGATGCCCTGCACCGCCTGCCCGATATCCCAGCGGTTGCCGAGCGACGGGCCGGCCATATAGACCGCGTCCGCCCCTTCGATCGCCGCCCGGATCGCCGCGCGGTCGTCGAGGTCGGCCGCCACCGGGACAGCGCCTAGCCCGGCGAGCGCGACGGCCTTTTCGCTGCCTGGGTCCCGCGTCGCCGCGCGCACCCGCCAGCCCGCCTCGATCAGCTTGCGCGCGGCCTGGCCGGCCGAGGTTCCGGTCGCGCCGAAGACCGTGACGGTACGCTGAGCCATGGATCGAATCTCCTGCGGGATGGGCTTTACGAATCGCCGAAAAAGCGGCGCGCATCGGCATAG
>CAZNNJ010000640.1:0-3885 GCA_964574305.1 uncultured Rhodospirillales bacterium
TGGGCCCGCGATTCCGTTGGTTGCGCGCTGGAGTTGTCTGACGTTGGCGTGGTTGTGATGGGTTATGCCTGCTTCGTGGCGATCATGAGCATGGGCCATGGTTACCATCGAAGCTCCGAATTGCGGCTTCACAACCGGACGGTGGAAAATGGCGGACCGGCTCCCGTGGTCACGAGCGCGGGCGCGCTTGTCGATGGGCTGCAAGCGCTTGGTGCCAAGCGGGTCGCCATCGTCACACCCTACATGAAGCCGCTGACTAAGCTCGTGATCGACTATATCGAGGCTGAAGGCGTCGAAGTTCTCGACAGTATATCACTTGAAATCGAGGACAACCTGGCTGTAGGAGCGCGCGATCCGCTAGCGCTGCTCGATATTGCGCCAAAGCTGAAGATCGCCAATGCCGATGCCGTTGTGCTGTCGGCGTGCGTGCAGATGCCGTCGTTGGAGGCCGTGCCCATCGTCGAGAAGAGGATTGGCCTCCCGGTCGTCTCGTCCTCGATCTGCACGGCGTTCCGCATGCTCGAGGAATTGGGGCTGGAAACGGTTGTCGACGATGCCGGAGCGCTCTTATCCGGGCGCCATGCCGACGTTGCGAAGACCTTTGCGCAGGTAAACTGACGGTGGCGGATCCTAGACAGGATGCAATTACGGCCGGTCTTCGCGGGGCGTTTTGGGACGTTGACCGTCCTGTCCCGGACGACGTGAAACTGACGGTTCATCCTCTGCGGACGCATGATGGCGCGACGATATCGGCGTTTCTCTACGCGCGGGGCGCGGAGAAGGTCGCCGCCGTCCTCATGCATCCCCGCGAGCACCTCGTGCCCTTTTACCTTCCCGCCGAATTGACGCGGCACGGCGCGGCCGTATGCCTTCCCACGCCGAGGTCGGTCGGCAACGACATTCGGTTGGAGCATGAGGTCGCGCTCCTGGACGTCGCTGCAGCAGTCAGCTTCCTCTATGCGCAAGGGTTCGAGAGGGTTGTGCTTGTCGGCAATTCCGGCGGCGGGCCGCTTTTTGCTTATTACAATCAGCAGGCGCTTCTCGCGCCGGAAAGTCGCCTGTCGCGCACGCCTGCGGGTAAGCCCGTCGCTCTGTCGGAAGCGGAAATGATTCCGCCCGACGGCATTATCTTCGTGTCCACACATCTAGGGCAGGGCCGGCTGTTGATGAACGGGATTGATCCCTCGGTCATCGACGAGAGTGATCCGATGAGCACTGAACCTGCGCTCAATGCGTTCAGTCCCAAGAACGGGTTTTCCGGCAAGGGAGCGACTTACGCGCCCGATTTTGTCGCGCGCTATCGCGCGGCCCAGGTTGAGCGGGTCCGGCGCCTTGACGAGCACGCGCTTGAGATCGCGGCGCGCCGTCTGGCCGCTCGGAAAAGACTGAAAGACGGCGGCACGGCCGCGGATCGAATGGAAGCGGCCCATACGCCCATCTTCACTGTATGGCGCACCGATGCCGATTTGCGATGTTGGGATCTGTCGCTCGATCCGTCTGATCGCAGGCTCGGAAGCTTGTGGGGCGCCAATCCTGCGGCTTCGAACCTTGGCAGTATTGGTTTTGGCAGGCTGTGCACCGCTGAGAGCTGGCTATCCACCTGGTCCAGCCTGTCCTCGAACGCTTCCATGGAGAAGTGCGCGCCGGCGATCGAACAGCCGACGCTGCTCATCGAATATACTGGCGATGCTTCGACGTTTCCCGATGAGACGCGGGCCATTTTCGGCTGGATCGGAACCTCGGACAAACAGCACATCAAGGTGGCTGGCGATCATCATGGCCGGCCTATCCATCCCGGTGATCCCAATCCGCGGCCTCTCGTAGGGCGCGCGATCGCCGCCTGGATCGCTGAGCGCTTTTCCGATCAAACCACTTACACGCTCAAGGAGGCGGGTCATGCCGACTGATGCTGACGCCAACGTCGAAAACGCGGACGTGGCAGTCGCTACCGTCCTGAAGGGCGTCCATCATACCGCGCGCCCGACGTGGAACCTGAAAGATACCGTGCATTTTTACCGCGATGTCTTGGAACTCAAGCTTTGTCATGCGATTTGCGCGTGGGGCTGGGGTCCGGAGGATCATCCTGACTTCATCCACTTCTTCTTTGAATCAGGCCATGGCAGCACAATAGCCTTCTTCTACTACTTGCAGACCGATAAGCCCGCAGACAGCGTTCCACAGGGCAGCTTCATCTACAATGCGGTGCACACCGCCTGGCGGGTCGACACGCGGGAGGAACTACTGGCGTGGAAGGAGAAGCTGGAAGGCAAGGGTTACGACGTTATGCAGGTTCCGCACGAGATTCTCGAATCGATCTACGTCACCGATCCCAATGGATATGTAGTAGAGATCGCTTGGCAGAGCCGCGGATTGGATGAGTACGATGAGGCCGACGCCAGGCTCACCCTTGAGGCGGCAATCGCCATCGAAGATGAGACCGGAGACCGGGTCCAGGCGATCGATGAGATTTGGCAACGCAAGGCCCGCTTAGTCGATGCCTACATCGCAGAGGCCGATTGAGATGCCGAGGATCTACGTGGTCGATTTACCGGAATTCTCGGGTCTCGTGAAATGCGCGCGGGGGCAGGAAGGCGTCTGGGTCAGTGAGGCCCAAAAGGGCTACATCACCATATCGAGCGAGAGCGATCTGGTCTTCAATCGACGCGAATGCGGCTTCAAGCCGGCGCTCTGGTACACCTGCCTGAGCGGTGGCTTAGGCGGGGCGATCGCCGAATACGGCCGCGACACGCTGCGGATCGCCGAGAAGGTCGACCGGCGAGGGGCGCAATAGATGCGCGCGTGCATCGATGAGCGCACGTATGAACGATAATTTTTCCAAGGGGTAGAGTGCCATGGTCGGCGTGAAAAGACCGATGCCCGGCGTAACCTACACGCCGACTTTCGTGCTCGAATATTATGTGACCGAGCAGGTTCTCAAAGAGGAGACGCTTGTCGACGTGCTGGCGGCGTCCTGCGCACGCTGGCCCGACCGCATAGCGCTGTCCGAGCCGGGGGTTGTGGTTACCTATCGGGAATTCGACAAGATCACGGATCGCGCGGCTGCCGCGCTGCACGGATTGGGTCTAAAGCCGCTCGATCGCGTGCTGTTCCAGGCGATCAACTCCAAGGAGTTGTTGCTCGCTTTTTTCGGCTGCATCAAAGCAGGGCTCATTCCTATCTGCACGCTTGCCGCCCATCGCGCCCACGAGATCCAGCAGATCGGCGCCCAGGCCGAGGCGAAGGCACATATCGTCTCCTATTCGCCGCAAGGATTTGACCTCGTTGAATTCGCCTTGAACATGCGCGAGCGCCTTCCCAGCGTCGAGCATGTCATCGCCATTCAGTGCGGTGCCGACAGGCCGCATGCCGCGCTTTCCTTCGATCAGCTTTGGCAGGCCGTGGATGCCCGGGAGGCCAGGGCGACAGTCGCTCGGATCCGTGAGGAATTGGATCCTTACCAGGTGTGTATTTTCCAGCTTTCGGGCGGGACCAGCGGGACACCGAAAATCATCCCGCGTTTTCACAACGAATATGCTTACACCACGCAGCAGATGGCGCGCTTCTTCGGCTTCGACGAGACCGTCGTCAGCTTCACGCCGAATCCGATGATGCATAATATGCCGATGGCCTGTTTCGTCCTGCCGGCCTTGCTGGTAGGAGGCGAGGTCGCCATCGCTCCGTCGCCGAAGATCGAGGTGATCGCCGCCGCCATCAGGGAGCGCCGTCCGACATGGTGCGCGATCATGCTAGTTCACATTCTGCGCATGAGGGAGCAGTCCCTCCTGGACGACAACAGCTTCTCGGGCGCCTATGGCCTCGTGTGCCCCGAAAAGGCGTCGAAGTTCAGCGCATTGGTCAATGCGCCGGCCTATACTCTCTACGGCA
>CAZNNJ010000641.1:0-2304 GCA_964574305.1 uncultured Rhodospirillales bacterium
TTCCTGTCGGACCCGCCTTGGCGCAGGACGATGATGGATGGGCCGCCCGAGAGCCCCTATCACGCCGGCTATCCGGCCGGACGCATCACGGATGACACCGAACAGGCCCTGGCCCTCACCGACGCGCTCGAAGACGGCTTTACCGCCGAAGCGGTCGCGCGCCGGCTGAACGATTGGTTCGTCTCGGTCGGCGGCGAGAAGTCGCTCGCCGTCGGCCCCAGCACGAAGCGGGCGATGCTGGCCTATCAGGCGCATGTGCCGCTGGCGGAAATCGGGCGCACGGGCGTGACCAACGGCGCCGCGATGCGCATCGCGCCGATCGGCGTCTTCGCTGGATTGAGATCGAGCCCGATGGAGGCGCTGGTCGACGCGGTCGAGATTGCCTGCCTGCCGACGCACCACACCGGACCCGCCATCGCCGGGGCATCGGCGATCGCCGCCGCCGTCGCCGCCGCGATCCAGGGAAAGACCTGGGAAGAGGTCATGACCGCTTCCGTCGACGGCGCCCGGCTCGGCGCCGGCCGGGGCGCCTGGATCTACTCGGCCAGCGTCGCCGACCGGATCGTTCACGCGCGCCGTCTGGCGGCGGGGGCGCGATCCGACCAGGACCTCGTGCATCTGATCTCGGACATCGTCGGCGCCGGCGAACCGTCGACCGAGTCGGTGCCGGCCGCGATTGCCATTGCCGACTTCGCCGGCGGCGACCCGGCCCTGGCGATCGAGATATCGGGCAACCTGCGCGGCGACACCGACACGGTCGCGGCCATGGCCGGCGCGATCTGCGGCGCCTTCGCCGGCATCGACGCGCTTCCGACGGCATGGCTCGACAGCGTCGCCCGGGTCAACGGCCTGAATATCGCGGCCTGGGCCGACCGCCTGGAGAGGTGCGCGGAAGTTCGGGCCTAGCCCCGAACCGTTTACAGGTGCCCCGAAAAGCTGAACTTCAGCTGCGTGGAGCGCCAGAGCGAGATGGAATACTCCACCGGGCGATCGAGCTTGTCGTGGAAGCAGGTCGCCAGCTTGATCAGGGGCGTGGCGTAGTCGATCTTGAGAATCTCGGCTTCGGCGGCCCCACTCTCCATGACCTCGATGGTGTTCCTGGTGCTGACCACGACGATTCCATAGGTGTCCGCCAGGTACGACCATACCGAGTTGTCGTCGAGCTGCACCTTCTGCATGCCCGGCACCAGGCTTGCGGGAAACCACGAGGTGTTGATGGATAGCGGGATGTCATTGGCCAGGACGAGACGGCGGAGCAGGACCGCCTTTTCCCGTGGCTTCAGCTGAAGCACCTTGGCGACGTCCGGCGGCGCCGCGGTCAGCCCGCGCTGGAGCATCTTGACCTTGCCCTTGTGGCCGGATTCGCGGAGCTGATCGGTCACGCTCCTGAAAAGGCTCAGATCCAGGCCGACCTCGGGCCGGGGGAGCAATGTCGTTCCCCTTCCATGCTCGCGCTTGACGAGACCTGCCGCCTCAAGCCGCTGCAGGGATTGCCGAACGGTCACCCGGCTGACCCCGTACATCACGGCCAGCTCCATCTCCGCGGGGACCTTCAGGGCAGTTCCGGCGCGACTGAGCCGCCGGAGATCCTGCTCGATCTGAAGATAAGCGGGAATCGGCGAGTCGCGTTCGACCGGCGTCACCTGAAGCATCTCTATTTGCGCCTCGTCGCGTCTCGGCGAAATCTTCGGAATTGGGGCAGACATGGGATGCTACCATTGAGTGTGGAGCGCGCGCCGCCGCCGCTCGTGAAGGTTACGTAACCGGCAGTCGACGGAAGGACAAGGAGAGAATTCGCTCGGGCGGGCAAACCTACAGTCAACCAACAACCCAAGCAATAGCGCAACGCGGAAGATTGACAAGGGGTCATGACCATAATACCTTTTTTCCACTGCCTCCAGGCTTGGGTTTGACGTCCGTTCTGGCCTATAATCCAAGCGCCTAGGAAGGGGTGGCAGTGCAATTGCGCCACACGTCGTCTCTGCCAGCGTTCCTCGGTGGCGTTCGATCGGGTGAGTCTGATGGTACGAACACCTAGATCAATCCCTCAACCTTGGCGGCACATCATTCGGCGATCTTGGGTGACAGGATGAGCGGTACCGGAATGGACGTGCCCTTAAGCATGGCGGATGTCGCCGCGGAGATCGCGGAGCGCACGTCGAGAGTCGCATTGCCCGACAGCCGGTTCGGACGGGATTTCACGCAATTCATCCCAAGCTTCGAAAGAGCCGACGAGGCCGCCCGGGACGTACTGGCGACGCCCGAGTGCCATGCACCCATAGGCCGACCTTGCACCTTCTCTCC
>CAZNNJ010000641.1:2314-3870 GCA_964574305.1 uncultured Rhodospirillales bacterium
GGCGCGTCTTCGTGACTCCGGACAATGCCGTCGCGGCTGTTCGCAGGCGGCTGATTCAAGGCAACGTGGACCTGGTGGTCCCATCCTACGGCCTTCATCGCGGCTTCCTCGAAGTCAGGGCCGGCGGCATTCCCAGGAGCCTGGTGCGCCACGCCGGCTGGCTCGACGCCATCGAGCATTTCGGGCGGTCGCTGACGCTCGAGGGGTTGCGTTCAGCGGGCCCCATCGACCTGATCGTGACCGGTGCGTCGGCCATCACCCTGAAGGGGCTTCGCTTCGGCATGGGCGACTTCTACCTCGACATCGAATGGATGATCCTGCGGGCGCTCGACATCATCACCGACGAGACGCCGGTCATCGCGGTCGTGCATGACACCCAGACGACGCACCTGCCGCTGCAAGCCGTTCCCAGCAACGTCATCGCCGACGTGATCGTCACCCCGGTCTGCATCTTCAGGCCGCACGGCCACATGCGGCCCCGGACCCTGGACTGGTCGATCGTGCCGGACGCCCTGCTGAAAACGGCGACGCTGCAAGAATTCCGCCGGTGGTCCTCGGGCCTGTCCGGCACTCACCCCTCCGCATAAGGCTGCCTCATGGACCACAAAGCTTCCGTCCGCAGTGAAGTGTTCGCCACACTGCGCACCGTCGCCTTCCCCGATAGCCGTTTCCACTTCGATTTCGGCGAATTCATCGCCGACTTTCAAGGCAGCGACCGGGCGGTTCAGCGGCTTGTCGGTCATCGCTACTATCGCGACGCCGAGGTCATTTTCATAACCCCCGACAATTGCCTGGAGCAGCTGCGTTACCGCGCGCTCAGCGACGGCAAAACGGTCCTGACCACCAGCTATTCGATCAAGCGGGGCTTCTGGATGCTGCGGAAGACGGACATCGCGGCGGACAAGCTGCTCTATGCCTCCACGCTGGACGGCATGGAGCGCGTCGGCCGGCCCGTGACGCTGCAGCAGATCGCCGCCGAAATCGGCCATGTCGACTACCTGGTGACCGGCACGGGTGCGATCAACGAGGACGGGGTCCGGTTCGGCAAGGGCCACGGTTTCTTCGATGCCGAATGGGGCATGCTTCACCGGATGGGCGTCATCACCACGGCGACCCCGGCGGCGGCCGTCGCGCATGATTGCCAGGTGCTCAGGCAGGTGCTCCGTCCGGAAATCTTCGATACCGTCGCGGACGTCGTGTTCACACCCACCCGGACGCTGGAGGTCGCATCGCCGCACAAGCCCGATTGCGGCATCGTGTGGACACTGCTCGACGCCAACATGTTCGAGACCATCCCACCCCTCCAGGAGCTGAAGGATCTCGAGTCGCGGGGCGCGGTCGCGGCGAACTGACGATGGCCCCGCGTGCCGAGGACGGGCCGCTCCTCATTCAGGGCGGCGTGCTGATCGACGACCTCGTCTTCGCCGATGGCCGGGCGCTCGACGGCGTGCTGGGCGGCGCGGCCCTCCACGCCCTCGCCGGCGCCGCCCTCTGGGACGACGATGTCTTGCTGGTCGCCGGGGTCGGGGAGGACGCCGAGGCCAACATCTTCCCCT
>CAZNNJ010000642.1:0-3867 GCA_964574305.1 uncultured Rhodospirillales bacterium
GAGGATACTGTGAGAGCGCTGGTCCAAAACGCTACGGCTGAGCCGCTGGTGATGTTGCAGGACGTCGAGGATCCGTCACCGCGGTCGGACGAACTCCTCATCAAAGTCGAGGCGTTTTCGCTCAACCGGGCCGACCTCATCTATCTGAGCATGCCCGGATCGGGGTGGCGCCTTGGCATCGACTATGCCGGAAGCGTCGTCCGGTCCTCAGCCGAGGGCGGGCCCGCTGTAGGCGCGCGCGTGCTGGTTCACAACCAAGCCGGCGGCGGTGGCGCCGAGTTCGCGGTCGCGCCGAGCTCAGCGGTAACCCCGGTCCCTGCGGCCGTCAGCATGACCGCGGCCGCGGCCCTGCCGCTCGCTGGACTGGTCGCACTGCGCCTGATGCGGGAGGCAGGGAATACGAAGTCGCGCAACGTCCTGATCACGGGCGCCTCGGGCGGCGTCGGACACGCCGCAGTCGAACTTCTGCTCGGCGAGGGGGCCAAGGTGACTGTCCTCAGCCTCGACAACGAGCCGACCGACCGTCTGTCGGCGATGGGGGCGAAGGTGGTCCATTCACTCGGCGAGACCGACGGCCCATTCGAGATCGTGCTCGAATCGGTCGGGGGCAAGACAATGGGCCAGATCATACCGCACCTCGCCAAAGGCGCCCTCGTCCTCTGGTTCGGTCAGGCGAGCTTCGAACCGATCACGCTCGACTTCTTCGCCTTCTTCGGCGGCCGTGAAAGCGTCACGTTCCGCCACTTCGTCTATAATGATCTCGCCGGTAGCGACGACCAGAAAGATGTCGCCGAACTGCTTAGGCTGGTTGAATCCGGTAAGCTGCATGTTGAAATCGGCCAAGAGGCGGATTGGACGAAGACGGCCGAATTCCTGGACGACATCAAGTTCCGGCGCCTTCGCGGCAAGGCCGTCCTCACAGTCTCCTGATCGAGTCACTGCAACTGATGAGCCAAGCCGTCCGACGTGCGAGCCTGGACATCCGGTTGCAACGGATGCTGTTGCCGTACTTCGCTGGCGTAAAACGTTCGCTGGGAATCCCGAAAGTGCCCGTCGCGCCGCTCCAACGGCGCGATGTGGCGACCTCTCAAGGGCCGGCAGAGGTGACGCTCTACCGGCCACTGAACTCTCGATCGGACCTATTGCCGATCTATCTCAATTTCCACGGCGGCGGCTTTATCTTCGGATATCCGTCACAGGACGACATCTTCTGTCGCCATTTCGCGCATCACGCGCGGTGCCTGGTCGTCAATGTCGACTATGCGCTTGCTCCGGAACGTCCTTTTCCGGCTGCTCCAATTCAGGCGCTCGAGGTCGCGGGGTGGGTGGCTCGCTCGGCGGCCGAACTGGGCGCGGATCCGTCGCGGATGGCGGTGGGCGGCCACAGCGCGGGCGCCAATCTGGCCGCCGCGCTCTGCCACCTAGCGAGAACCGACAATGCCCTTGCCATTGTCCTGCAAATTCTTGCTTACGGCGTATTCGACCTGAGCAAGGACAGCCGCGACAAGCACGTGATCCCGAGCGCCCGCCAAGTCCTTACGCCCAAGCAAATGAATGCATATGCCACGCTGTACACGCCCAACACCGCGGATCGTTTGGACGAACTCGCGTCGCCTCTGCTCGCAAAGGACTTCACCGGCCTCCCCAGGGCACTTGTCATCACGGCCGAGAACGACCTGCTCAAACCCGACGGCGAAGCATACGCCGCGCGCCTTGCGACCTCGGGCTGCGAAACGTTTTACCGGGAATTCCCCGCCACGGATCACGGCTTTACCTATTGGGGGCCGAAAGCCCAAGCGCACGACGCGCTTCGCCTGATGACGTCCGAGCTCAACAGCGCGTTTCGCTAGGATACGTGCCGCCGCGTTGCTGGCCCGTCCCCCGGACGCCGCGGACGCGCGTTTGCTTGAACAAAACCCATTATTTCCGCGGCGTTTTTCTAGGACTCTGAACGCACCGCGAAATGCTGAACACCGTTGCCGACAAGCTCAAGCGATCTCTCGATCCACGCCTCCAGCGCAGCGCCTCGTTTCCTGGCCGGAGCCTCGTTGAGATAGATGCGGAGCTCGTCCGACGTCAAAAGCCGGAACAAGGAGATAATCTGCGCCGCAACCAGCCGCGCGGACGGGTCTGCTGTAGCAAGACCCGCCTCCTCGCTCAGAAGCGAGGCGAGTGCAATTTCGTATCGCTCCCACATCAACGTCAGACGGCCTTGCAGCGCGCTGTTTCCCTCGAATGTCCGGCGGAGGCCTTCCAGACCGTCGAGAAACTGACGGCCGGGACGTTCGGAGATCAAAGACTGAAAGAAATGCCGCACGCCATCGAGAGCGGACTCGCCGGCTGGACGATCACGAACCGCTTCGAGAATCTGATCGCGCAGCTCGTTCTCATCGCTGAATAGCAAGTCCTCTTTGGTCGCAAAATACTTGAAGAGAGTCTTTACGGAAACGTTGGCCGCGTCCGCGATCTCGGCCGTCGTGACATTGTCGAAACCGCGTTCGTCGAAAAGCGATTTCGCCGTCTCCGCAATAGTCTCGCGGGTCTGAACTTTCTTGCGCTCCCTCAATCCGAGGCGAGCAGCCGAATCGGTCGTGTTTACCATGCGATAGATAAAGCATATGAGTAAACGTCCGTCATCATAGTTTTTCCGCTGACGGAAAAACGTGTGTCGATTGCTTTTTCTGAAAGATCGACAGGATGGGGAGCGGAGAGCTTTCGTCCGTCACCAATCAATCCGGCTATCCGACCTTCCCTGTTCGGGCGATCTGCTTGATTTCGCCATTCGGGATCGTCTTCGAATGTCCCTTATTGGCCGTCGCAGCGACGATCATCGCTTTGGCAAGGACATCGACGCCGATACTCAGAGGGGCTAGAGCAGCCCGAGCCAAGGGATTGGTTCCTATCGGGAGAATTCCGCCCGGCCGAAAGCAATAGGCCGTAAAATTTGCGTTCGCCGCGCCAAGGGCGAGCAAGTCCTTTTCGGTCCTGCCCTTGAGGTAGCGGGTTGCCTGCTCCCACTTCCACCGACTGCTCTCTGATGGATCGGCGCCCATGCCGCTGAGATAGCAGAAGCTAAAGCGATCCGCGGCATGCGCAGCCATACCTCTCGCAAACGAGAGGGTGAATGTGTGGGTAATCTTTTCGAACTCGTCCCCTGAGCCGAGATCGGAGACCTTACCGCCCAAGGTCCATATGCATGCAGCATGATTGGCCAAGCTGACAAGCAGCCGCTCGCTATATGACGTGAAGTCCTTATGCTCGAGCTCAACGAGCTTCGCGTCTTGTACGCCGGTGAGGCGCCTGGTCAGGCACGTAACCTGCCCGACGTCGGAGCGCCTGAGCAGTTGCTTGAGGACTTCCGAACCCACGAAGCCCGTGGCGCCTATAACAATGACCTTCATCTCGAGATTCCTGTTTTGAGAATATTCAAGTTCGCTCCTGCCGGCGCGGCGTGAGGAGCCTCGCCCGGTCGCGGGAATCGTCAGCAACTCCGGGCAACGACCAGCTATCGACGCTCAAACCTGCGCAAGCCCACCATCGACCGGAATAACGCCGCCCGGCATGTAGGAGGCGTCGCCGAAACCACGAAATAGGACCGCTCTGGCCACTTCGTCGGCCCGGCCCCACCGGCCGAGCGGAAAGGCGCTCATGATGTTGAGCATCATCAGCGCGGCGACGCCCTGCTCGTTGGGCGGCATCTCGTAGACGGTCCAGCCGCGATAGTCGGTTGACAGCGGCTCGACCCATTCGGCGGCGAAGTCCGCAAGGTCGTCCGCCGTCATCGTGCCGCCGAGCCGGTCCGACGTGTCGACGATGCGCCGGGCGAGCGCCCCTTTGTAGAACGCGTCGCGTCCGCCGCTGGCGATC
>CAZNNJ010000643.1:0-3865 GCA_964574305.1 uncultured Rhodospirillales bacterium
GGTGTTATCAGCCGGGCGCCACCTTCCTCTCCACCGGCTCGCTGGGCCTGGCCCAGGGCAGCCTCGACCGCGCCGTGGCCTATGCCAAGGAGCGCAAGGCGTTCGGCGGCACGATCGGCAAGCTGCAGCTGGTGCAGAAGATGATCGCCGACATGGCGGTGAAGGTGGAGACCGCCCGCATGGTCGTCTACAAGGCGGCCTGGCTGGCCGACCAGGGGCTGGCGACGGGCAAGGACCTCGCCATCGCCAAATATTACGCCACCGAGATCGGCAGCGAATGCGCCAACCTGGCGATCCAGGTCCATGGCGGCTGGGGTTTCATGGACGACTGCCCGGCCTCGCGCTACCTCCGCGACAACCGCGTCTGCACCATCGGCGACGGCTCCAGCCAGATCCAGACCCTCCTCATCGCCCGCGAGCTTGGGCTGGATGTGTCCTTTGCCTAACGGCAGGGCCGTAGCCGTCAGTTGGCCGACGGAGGGTGTCGCGCTGGCGACGATGACGCGCGCGGCGGAGATGAACACGCTTTCGCTCGATCTCATCAGTGGGATGGGGCAGGCGCTGGACGTCTGCACGGAGAAGAAGGCGAGGGCGCTGATCATCACCGGCAGCGGCCGCGCCTTCTGCTGCGGCGCGCATCTCGACTATTTCACCGATCCGGACTCGCCCATCGGCACCAGCCAGTTCGATATCCGCGACAATTACCTCGCCAAGATCCACGCCCTTTACGACCGGTTCGAGACCATGGCCTTCCCGGTCATCGCCGCGATCAACGGGTTTGCGCTGTGCGGCGGTTGCGAGATGGCGATCTCGACCGATTTCCGCCTGATGTCCAAGGGGGCCCGCATCGGCGTGCCCGAGGTCAAGCTCGGCGCCATCCCCGGCGCCGGCGGCGTCCAGAAGCTCGGCCGCCATATCGGCCGCAGCCGGGCGATCGAATGGGTGCTGCTGGGGAAGCACTACACCGCCGCCGAAGCCGCCGAGGCCGGGCTGATCTACGAAGTGACCGAACCGGATGAGTTGTTGCCGGCGGCTTTGGCGCTCGCCGAAAAGCTGAAGACGCTGAGCCCGCTCGCCATCGCGCAGGGCAAGTCGGCGGTCTACACCGCCGAGGACGTGGATTTGGCTACCGCTCGGCGGACGGGGCTCGATGCGCTGACGCTGCTGATCAACTCGCCGGATTGGCGTGAGGGGATGGGGGCGTTCATGGAGAAGAGGGCGCCGAAGTTCGGATGACGCCTCCCATTTTCCAAATCGTCATGGCCGGGCTTGACCCGGCCATCCACGCGGTTCCGCCTATGCTGACCTCCGAGATTTGCACTTACGTCACCCCGTGGATGCCCGGGTCAAGCCCGGGCATGACGATAAATAGTGAGGATGACAGACGGCACGGGGCCACCCCGTGACCGCCTGGTCCACCGTCGTCCCATCCCGCGACGAGCTCCACGAGGCCAAGCGCGGCGCCCTGCTGCGCGAGGCGGCCAGCGCTTTCACCCGCAAGGGTTTCCACGCCGCCTCGCTCGACGACATCGCGCAGAAGCTCGGCGTCACCAAGGCCGCGCTCTATCACTATTTCCCGTCCAAGCACGCCCTGCTGCGCGAATGCTTCGCCCGGGCGTTCCAGGTCGGGTTCGCCGGGCTGGCGAGAGCCGAGGCCGAGGGCGGCAGTGCCCGCGTCAGGCTCAACGCCGCGCTGCGCTTCTATCTCAAGGGGATGATCGACGAGCTCAGCTGCTGCGTCGTGCTGACCGAGGAGCATGCGCTGCTGCCCGACGACTATGCCGAGCTGAAGGAACAGCGCGACCGGTTCGAGATCGCGCTCAGGGACCTGATCCGCGCCGGCATCGCCGATGGCAGTATCGTGCCGTGCGACCCCAAGCTGACGGTCTTCACGATCCTGGGCGCTGTCCATTGGGTGTCGAAATGGTTCAACCAGGGCGGGGCCTGGTCGGCCGACGCGGTGTCCAAGGCGCTGACCGACCTGCTGGACCGCATGGTAAGCTCGACCCCCGTGGCGGCGTTGCCCACCGATATCGGCGCAAAATGAGTAAGGGATGCTGACGGATATCGCCAAAGGCGGGTAAGCTCGTATAGACTGTCTGTACACAAGACAATTGCGGGTCAGCCGCCTGGACAGGGAAGCTTTCAGACCGATGGATTTGCGCGCGCATCGCCTTCTTCATGAGACCTCGCCCCTCGGGGGAGAGGTCGGCGCGAAGCGCCGGGTGAGGGGGGCTGCGGCCAATCTCTCGGTGACATCGAACGGGCGGCTTGAGCCCCCCTCACCCGGAGCGCGTTCGCGCTCCGACCTCTCCCCCGAGGGGCGAGGTAAAGATGCTGCACAAGGACTCGCGCTATGAAGCCGATCTCGCTGGACGACAAATACACCGCCCTCCAGGGCCGGGTGTACTTGACCGGCATCCAGGCGCTCGTCCGCCTGCCGATCAGCCAGCATCTCAGGGACCAGCAGGCCGGCCTCAACACGGCCGGCTATATCTCCGGCTATCGCGGCTCGCCGCTCTCGGGCTACGACACCGAGCTGATCAAGGCCAGGAAGGTCCTGGAGCCCAACAACATCTTCTTCGACCCCGGCCTGAATGAGGAGCTGGGGGCCACGGCGGTGTGGGGCTCGCAGCAGTCGGGCATTTTCGGCAAGCCCAAGTTCGATGGCGTGCACAGCATCTGGTACGCCAAGAATCCCGGCCTCGACCGCGCCGGCGACGCGATCAAGCACGGCAATTTCGCCGGCTCGGCCAAACACGGCGGCGTGCTGGCCGTGGTGGGTGACGACCATGCCGCCAAGTCGGCGACCATGCCCAACCAGGGCGACTTCGCCTTCATGTCGTTCCTGATGCCGGTGCTCTATCCCGCCAACGTGCAGGAGGTGATCGATTTCGGCCTCTATGGCTGGGCGATGTCGCGCTTCTCCGGCTGCTGGATCGGCTTCAAGGTGCTGCCCCAGCTGATGGACGCCTCCGCCTCGGTCTCGATCGACCCTGGCAGGGTCGGCATCAATATTCCTGAATTCGCTTTTCCCCCCGACGGCGTCAACATCCGCTGGCCGGACGACCGCTTCACCCCCGAGGCGCGGCTGCTCGACTTCAAGCTGCCCGCCGCCCAGGCCTTCGCCCGCGTCAACAAGGTGGACCGCGTCGCGCTCGGTGAAGGGAGGCGCTTCGGCATCGTCACCGCCGGCAAGTCGTATCTCGACGTGCTGCAAGCGCTGGAGGAGCTGGGCATCGATGAGCGCAGGGCCAACCAGCTCGGCATCAGCGTGCTCAAGCTCGGCCTCACCTGGCCGATCGACCCGGTCGGCGCCAGGGAATTCGCCGAAGGCCGGGAGGAGATACTGGTCGTCGAGGAGAAGCAGCCGATCATCCAGGATCAGCTGCGTACCTTGCTCTACCACCTGCCCGAATCCCGTCGCCCCCGCGTCGTCGGCCAGACCGACCAGGAGGGGCGCCCTGTTCTCTCCCCAAAGATGGACCTCGACCCGCTGGAGGTCGCCCAGGCCATCGCCAAACGCCTGCTCGCGTTGGCGCCGGACACGGAGCTGGAGAACCGATTAGCGCAAGTAGAGGCCACTCTACACCAGCCCAAATGGGCCAAGACCAAGCTGCAGCGCGTGCCCTATTTCTGCTCCGGCTGCCCGCACAACACGTCGATCCCGCGGCCGATGGACAGCCGGGAGATGGGCGGCATCGGCTGCCACTGGATGGCGGTTTGGCATCCGGAATTCGACCCCGAACCCTCGGCCGAGGAGGGCGGGGACGGGGCGAACGGGGCGGGGGGCAACGGGCCCGCCGTCCGGACGCACCGCCGAATCCGGTAGCTCGTCGAGCCGGTGGTCGCATCCCAGCTCAAA
>CAZNNJ010000644.1:0-3848 GCA_964574305.1 uncultured Rhodospirillales bacterium
CGGTGAGGTGATGATCGCATTGGCTGCGCTGTTGAATCTGCCTGTCGCAAACCTTCCGCGTTCGACCCCCTGTCGCACTGCCTCACTTTCGAAAACACCACATATCGACGGGTCCTCGACCGGAGTGCGGTTGCCCGGGTCATAACGGTAGAAACCAGCGCCCGACTTCTGCCCGTTGCGTCCGGCCTCGACCAACCGCTCGACCAGCGCCGAATAGCGCTCGCCGGGCACTCGTAGCGCGGCCCGGCGGCGAACGACATCCCAGCGTACATCGATCCCAGCCATATCGGCCATCGCGAACGGCCCCATCGCCATACCGAATTCGGTCAAGGCACGATCGACCTCGAACGGGGATGCCCCCTCCGCCACCAGAAACTCGGCCTCCCTGAAGTATGGCTCGATCATGCGATTGCCGACGAAACCGTCGCACACACCGACCACTACGGGAGTCTTCCCGATCTTCCGAGCAAGTTCGGTTACGGTCGCCAGGACTTCAGCGCCAGTGCGCTGGCCCCGCACAACCTCGATCAAGCGCATGATGTGCGCCGGACTGAAGAAATGCATGCCGACGACATCCTGGGGCCTGGTGGTTCCCGCCGCGATCAGATCCACGTTCAGCATTGAGGTATTCGTCGCCAGAACGGTGCCCGGCTTGGCCAGCCGGTCCAGTTCCCGAAAGATTCCGAGCTTGACGTCCATGCGCTCGAACGCCGCCTCGATGATAAGGTCGGCGCTCGAAACATGCTCCAGCCCCGCAGCAGGTCGAATCAACCCGAGTGCCTGATCGGCGGCGTCCTGCGTAACACGGCCTTTCGACACACTGGCCGCGTAGGTGCCGCGGATGCGCGCGAACGCCTTGTCCAGCGCATCCGGGCCGACATCCACGAGATGAACCGCGATGCCGGCATTCGCTAAGGCCATCGTGATTCCGGACCCCATCGTACCAGCGCCGATCACGGCGACCCGGTCTGTCGGGCGCGGTTGGATGTAGGCGGGAACGCCGGGAATGCTCGTGACGGCGAGTTCGGCCTGAGCGAGGTATCGAGCGGCGTCAGTCATCTAGCGACGGTTCCCAGCCCGCAGATCCCGCCCGATGATCTCCTTCATGATCTCGTTTGTGCCGCCATAGATCTTCTGGACGCGCGCATCCGTCCACATCGTCGCAATCGGGTATTCCGCCATGTAGCCGAAGCCGCCGTGAAGCTGCAGGCACTCGTCGATGATGTCGCACTGCTTCTGGCTGGTCCACCATTTGGCCATTGCGGCGGTTACGTCATCCAGGCGGCCGACGACGTGCTCATCGATGCAATGATCGAGGAAGACACGCGCGATCTTCGCCTCCGTGGCCGCCTCCGCGAGCTTGAAGCGCGTATTCTGAAAATCGAGGATGCTCTGGCCGAAGGCGGTCCGGTCCCGGGTGTAGGTGAGCGTCGTATCGATTGCCGATTCAATAGCTCCGACTGCCTGGATCGCGATGATCAGACGTTCCTGCGGAAGCTGCTGCTTGAGCTGAAGAAAACCCTGGTTAGGCTCCTCGCCGATCAGATGATCCGCGGGGATGCGGACATCGTCGAAGAAGAGCTCGGAGGTATCCTGGGCCTCGAAACCGATCTTCTTGAGATTGCGGCCCCGCCTGAACCCTTCGGCTCCGTCAGTCTCGACGCAGACGAGCGAGATGCCGCGCCCGCCGGCTGCCGGATCCGTCTTCACGACGACGATGATGAGATTCGCCAGCTGACCATTGGTGATGAAGACCTTCTGGCCGTTGATCACAAAGAAGTCGCCATCGCGTTTGGCCGTCGTCCGAATGGCCCGTAGATCGGAGCCGCCGCTCGGCTCGGTCATCGCGATCGCACCGACCAGATCGCCGGAGGCAAGCCGCGGCAGCCATCGCTGCTTTTGCGCCTCGGAGCCGTAATGGAGAATGTAGGGCGCCACCATCGCGCTATGAAGCGGGCACCCGAAATCGAAAAAATTGATCCGCGCCAACTCCTCGACAATGACGACTTCGTGACGGAAGTTGCCGCCACCGCCGCCATATTCCTCAGGGATGGCCGCCAGCAGCAACCCGGCCTCGCCGGCGCGTGTCCACAACGAGCGATCGACGCTTCCCGCAGCCCGCCAGCGTTCGGCATTCGGCGCGACCTCCCGCTCCATGAATCGACGCACGGAGGTCCGGAAAAGTTCGAGCTCTTCAGCTTCGATTGAGTCCAACTAAATCTCCTCGATATCGGGCACGTGGCGTCGATCAGAACTTCACACGGCAAGAAGCTTCCGCCCCATGTGTCTTTTTGGGGTGGAAGGGATCGGATACTTTTAGTGGAGCGAAATAGTCGGATCGATTATTTGCAGGTACGGAAATCCGACAAAATATTATCGATACGGGACAGGAAAGCTGAGCAGCTCGACCGAATGGCCGGCCCTGCCGGAGCTTCATGAAATTGACGGCCGCCGCGGCTAAAACACGCCGGTCCCGTGATCCCGCATATCGGCGGCATAAGCTGCCGCGGTATGGATTCCGCCATCGATCGAATGCGTGCTTCCCGTGATGAATCTGGCCTCGTCGGAGGCGAGGAAGGCCACGAATTTCGCTACATCCAGAGGGACCGCGAGAAATGGCGTCGCGTGATGGCGCCGCATCATGGCGAGCCAACCAGTATGCGCCATCGCCTCCTGTCCTTCCTTGGGCATGACGATGCCGGGCGCGACGGCGACGCAGCGGATGTTTTCCTTGCCGTATCGCGCGGCGATCGACCTGGTCAGGGAATTGAGTGCCGCCTTGGTGGCGCCATAGGCAAATCGCGTCGGCTCGCCGATGATTCCCGATCCCGAAGACGTGTTGATGATGACCCCGCCGCCGCCGGCGACCATGTGCGGAATGGCATATTTGCATCCCAACATCGGGCCGCGGAGATTCACGGCAAAGGTGAGATCCCAGACAGCCGGGTCCGTTGTCGTCAGGTCGTCGTCGCCTTGGGATTCGAATGTCGCGGCCGCGTTGTTGTGAAGGATGTCGAGGCGTCCGTAGGTCTCGACCGCCGTTTGAATCATTGCCCGGATATCGGCTTCATCGGCGACATTGACGCGGATCGCCTGCGCCTGGCCGCCGGCCGCCGCCATCTCGGCCGCGCGGGCATTTGCCGTCTCGCCGTTGACGTCCGCCACCACCACGGCAGCCCCGCGTTCCGCAAATTCCCGGGCGCAGGCGCCGCCAATCCCACTACCCCCACCGGTTACGATCGCTACCTTGCCCTTCCTTTCTCCCCCCAAAATAATTTTGAATTTGTGGGGGGTAAAAAAAGCCCGTATAATGGTTGTCCCAGGGTTTTCTCAAGGCCTTGTCCAGTCTGGGGTTTACTATCGTCATATTTGCCGATATGCTTCAATGCCTTACGATTTGCGCAGCACTCACGCTTCTTCCATCGTAAGGACTACCGCATGCGGTTTGACCCACGAGCAGGTTCACTCGTCACAAGGACCGTTTTCTTTGGACTGGCATTGTGGTTTTGCCTGCCGGTGGCGGAGGCGCAACAAAATCTCAGCCTGGGCGAGATCGCGCGTAAGAATCGCGAGACCAAACCGGACCACGACACCACGCCGCCCGATATCAAAAAGCTGATTGACGATATGGCCTCCACAGCCGAGGGCTCCGCAGACGAAGGTCAATACCAACGTGAGATTCAGGAGCTTATAGCGCAGCAGAAATTTGCGGCTCTGGATCAGCAAGCCCATGAGGCGCGCGTAACGAAAGCACGCTTTGCCGGGGGTGACTGGAAGCTCCATTCGTTTTACGAAATAGTGTCCACGCCACTTTCAGGCAAAAAAGCCTCCGACTATGAATGGATGAA